>JAIRZR010000056.1 GCA_031267155.1 Prevotellaceae bacterium
GAATAAACTAATGTCCTCATAGCACTATATATTTTTATAATTTATACGGGCAAAGGTAATTATTATATTTAATAACAGCATGTTTTTTTGCTTTTACCTGAAAATCACAAGTCTCGAAACCGTGATTTTCTAACCTGGAGCCAGGATTTCATATTTCCTGTTCCATGAATTTTTGCAATATTCTGTTCATTTCATATTGTCAAGAACAAACAGATTCGCTTTTACTCCCTTCACTCCGGGTTTTACAACAAAAAGTCCGCCGCTAAGGGGAGATTCCTGCAAATCCTTTTCGCTAAGACCTTCCCGTGCGGTTGTGATGTAAAGCGTGTCCAGGTTTTTTCCGCCGAAAGCGCAGGACGTAACATGTTTCGCCGGAATTTCGACCTTGCACAGGAGTTCGCCTGTCTTCGGATTCCAGCGCGCCACACAGGAGCCGCCCCAGTGAGCAATCCAGATCATTCCTTCCGCGTCTATCGTCGAACCGTCGGGACCTCCCATTCCGGGCGGTACGACAATGGCGTCGCGCGGACTGGATATGTCGCCTGTACGGTTGTCGTAATCATAAGCGACAACTTTGCCCGTGTTAGTATCAATGTAGTACATGATTTTTTTGTCCCCCGACCATACAATGCCGTTGGACGTCCCCACTTCGCGCTTCATGACATGGATAGACCTGTCGGCGTCCATGCGGTAGAGGGCGGCGGAATTGTTGGGCCCGATTGTGCCGAACCAGAAACGTCCCGCCGGGTCGCATTTCCCGTCGTTGAAACGGTTATTGGTTGTCGATTTTTCGGGATTGGGCTGCAGGAGTTCCAGTTTCCCGCCGCCGGCAAAACGGTAAAGGTAAATCCCGTCGTGGAGAGCGACAACGGCGTTTCCCCTGCTTACTGAGGGTACTACCGTGCCGACTTTTTGCCCAAGTTCGACAGTTTCGTTCTTTCCGGACGCCGGATCGTACAGATGCAGGAATCCCTGGTTGATATCGACCCAGTAAAGCTTTTTCTCTTTCGGATGCCAGATTGCGCCTTCGCCGAGATCGGATTTGGTATCAAGCAGCAATTCAGCCTTCAGTACCGTTTGAGCAGACAGCGCACGACTGAAAGCCAGTGAGAAAATCAGGATTCCCAATTTAACAAAATTCCTAAACATTAGATGTATTATTAATAAGTTGAACATATATTTCGCGGCAAACCCATGCATCGGTAGCGGCATACAGCTGCTGCATTTTTGTCAGCGTTCCGTTTTCCCAGTTTGTCAGTCGCTGCGATTTCGACACGCGGGCGTTAAGGACTATGCCTGCAATTTTCTGCACGCTTTTTTCCTCTATCCCGTAGTTTGAAACTATGTGCTGGAGGTCGATAAATCCGCCCGGCTTAATTCTTCTTAAACGTTGAAGTCCCTTAATGTCATCGTGTACGGCTACTCCGATTTTTTTCACCGATTCGCTTTCCAGAAGCTTTATCAGCGAATTGGGAATGCCGATTGCATGAAGCCTGAAAAGATAAGCCACATCGCCGGAAGACAGCTGCAGGATCGCTATCCGGTGTTTCTCTCCCTTGCGAAACGCCGGTTTTGTTTCGGTGTCAAAGCCAAGCAAATCGCATTTCGAAAGGGATTCTACCGCTTTTTCGGCTCCCGCAAGATTGCTTACAACTACAATCCTGCCCGGAAAAACAATATTTGATAAAGAACTCAAGTCCTCTTTTTCGATGTGTGATACAAATTCCTGCAAATCTATTCTTTTTTATTTTCTATCGTATAATAACCAGCCTCCAAAAAGGACTTGTGCATACCTTTATCTCAATATCCATTAAAAATTAACTCTGATTCCGGCAGTCCAGGTTCTTCCGAAACCGTAATAAACCAGCGCCGTATGCCTGTCATGATTGCTGCCGTCGCTGGCGTCGGAGAAATATTCTTTGTCGAACAGATTGTCGATGTTGCCGTAAAGAGTAGCGCCCATCCCTGCGATTTCGAAATTCCAGCGCAGGTTCAAATCTACTGTAGTCGCATCCGGCAGTCTCCACGAGTCGCCTTTAAAGTCGGCTGCTTCGCGATTCATCGGATCAAATTCGGCAAAATGTTTTCCGAAATAATTTACATTAGCGCCGACCTTGATTGATCTGAACACATCATAGTCGATACCCAGAAAAGCGGTGTGCTGAGCCGAATTTCCCACATGTATACCTTTAACATATGCATTACGGTCTTCTATATAAGTCTGACTTTCGTCGAAAACCTTGAAATTCACATCATCCTGCCATACCCAGTCGCCCAGCGAGCACATTCCCGTTATCAGCAGCCCGGGAACGGGATTGAGCTGCATTTCAAGTTCAACTCCCTTGTGCAGGGCATTGAGTCCGGAAATATTCGCAACTATTCCATTTCTGTTGTATGGAAAAGTCTTATCTTTCCAATTTGTGATATATGCATTAAGTTTGGCGCTGAATACCGACGAAATGAAGCCATATCCAATCTCGCCCGATATGATTTTTTCCATCCCTGCGTTTGTATTTATATCATTTTTCCAGTTGAGAAAAGCATCGTCAAAATACGGAGAACGGGTGAAATATCCTGCATTGACGAATACATTGTTCTTCCTGTTAAGATTGTAGTTGAAACCGCCCTTTAGGCTGAAAGGAGTGAATGGTACTTTGTCGGACAGCTGGTTGTCTGTCGTATAATTAAAGTAATCTTTCCTGCGATAATTGTGTGATGCAACTGAAGCCGATACAAACGCCGAATATCTTTCCTTAACATATTCAAGCTGACCGAACACGCCCAGCCACGAAACTATTCCATCGTTATGATAATCAAATTTATCTCCTGTTTTAAGATGCGTATCTGCCGGACGGTTTGCATTATAGGCTTTATCAAGATAATATTTCCCGCCAAGCAAATCAACAATTTCCCAGCCATGTGTGCCGATATAGTATTTGGCATCCAGACCTGCGGTCATTTTCAAACTGTTGAATGATTTATTGTAAGTACTTAACAAACCGTACCATTTGTGAGAATTAACAGCGTTGGCTATTATAACTCTTGAGCCATTACCGGACTGAACATTTTCAGATATTGCAGCATCGTAATTCAGTATCCCTTCAGGAGTCAGATAGTTCATATCATTAGGAACGTCTCCGTACCATGTCATCTTGTATCTGTAATCCGCACCCTCGATAAGATTCCAATCGTCGTCGTATATTCTATTGTCACGTCCGGTTATTCGTCTTCCGCCGCCTGTACCCACCGAAACGTAGGCAACTGTCGAAAGCGTCGAAGTTTCGTTTATATCCCAATAGTGATTCAGTGAAATCTGCGGCTTATGATATTCGTTATATCCGCTATTGCCTCCATATACTTTACCGTTACGATATCCGTAATCGGAATTATATTTCTTATTTTTTATATAAAACGGGATGTCGGGATTTTCGTTTTCGTATGTGGAAATTTTATGCATGCTTCCTCTCTGGTTGTGCCACTGCGGAGCGCCGAATGCCTGCAGCGAAAGCTTGTGCTTAGGGGAAATAACTTTCGAGACATTTGCAAAATAGGAATATGCCCTGAAATTTGTTCCGTCGATATATCCATTGCCAAAGGTCGTTCCTCCGGCAACTGTTACAGCCCAGCCGTTGTCCATCAGTCCGGTGGACAGGTTGAAGGAATATTTGTTGTATCCGTCGTTTCCGAATCCGGAATAAACGGAGCCGCCCTTTTCAGCGTCTGTGTTTTTTGTGATGATATTCACTGTGCCTCCAACAGAAGAGATTGCAAGTTTCGATGCGCCCATGCCTCTTTGCACCTGCATTATGCGTGTAACGTCAGCCAGTCCTGCCCAGTTTGACCAGTACACTTTTCCGTTTTCCATATCGTTAACGGGCACTCCATTGACTAAAATCCCGATATTGTTGGAATCGAATCCTCTAAGAGAGATTCGGGAATCGCCGTATCCGCCGTTTCCCCTGCTTACATAAACGGAGGGTGTCGACCTCAATATTTCGGGAAATTCCTTCGACCCAAGCTTTTCGGCTATTATTTCGGGTTTGATTGTGGACAGCGCGACCGGCGTTTCCCTGTCCTTTGCAAAAGACGCCACAACCATCACTGCTTCGAGTTCCAGAGCATCGGATTCCAGCTCGATTGTTCCCAGTTCACTTGAACCTGCTATTTCTATTTCCTTTGAAATATAACCGACAAGAGTTATCATCGCTTTCTGTGTCCCCTGCGGTAAATTTAAACGGAAAAATCCGTTTATTTGGCTTACTGTTACAGCGTCGGCATCCCTGGATATGACGACCGCTCCTGCAACAGGTTCCTTCGACAGCTTGTCTATTATCGTGCCGTTAACAGTGATTTGTCCGCTTGCTGTTAAGCCAGATATGCAGCATAATACTGCAAAAAGAATTTTCATTAAATGTAGTTTCATTCTATTGTAATTTTAAAAAATTTAAGCCGCAAAGGTATTTATTTTTATTAAAATCAAAAAAGAATTGAATTTTAATGAACGGAAACTGATCAATTAACTCTTGACCGCCTCTGCCGGGTTTGCGCGGCTTGTTTTCAACACCTTTCCGCCGACGCAGAGAATGATTGCCATAAGCAGCACAAGCAGTATCGACACGTAAACCCACGGGCTTATCTCCGTTTGTATGACATAGCTTTCGAGCCAGCCTTTCATTATGATATATCCCCCGGGAAAGGCAATCAGAGCGCCGGCAGCCAGCAGGCTCAGATATTCCCTGAAGAAAATATCGAGAATATCCCTGACTGTAGCTCCGTGGATTTTGCGGACAGCGATTTCCCTGCGGCGTTCCTCGCAGGTGAGCAGGGTGTATTCCAAAATGTCGGGAATTGAATATTTTTCCGTACTGGATGTTATATAGAAGCAAGCCCCAGCCTTGCTTTTAGAGCGGCGTAGTCTGAAGACCAATGTCATCAAGTTAAGCCATAAGAAGCTCTGAAACGCAGTTCGACGCAGTCAAAGAGCGGTATCAATAGCACAGGGCAACGCCGGCAACGCCCTGTGTAGAAAATGCGCCCTCACCGTCAAGCCCCAACGGGGCGGGATCAGGTTTGTTTCATTTGATTACGCCCTTTCAGGGCTTAGCGTTTGTCGGGTATTTATTCCACAGGGCCTTGCCGGCAAGGTTTGCCTTGCCCTATGCTGTTGATTATCGGGCTTTCAGCCCTTAACTTGACGACATTGGTCTGAAGACTACGCCGCCCGGTAGTTGATGGCACTACCGCCCCGGTA
>JAIRZR010000078.1 GCA_031267155.1 Prevotellaceae bacterium
AAACACTGCAACCGTAAAGCCTTTACTTTCCATGTTCAATACAAGGTTCTCGCCCATAACGGCTAAACCAATCAAGCCAATGTCTGCTAAATTTCCCATAATCAATTATAAATATTATTAGTAATAAGTTTCGCAGTAACTGTTGTCAGATAATTTTATTATGTATCAGCTTATCCCACAACCGTTACAAAGTGCGATTTCGCGGCGTAAAGGTACGCATTTTTCTTTAAGTAGAGCTAATTTTTTCAACAAATGTTATCGTACACACTCATATTTTAATAAACACCCTGCTATTTTGCTGTTGCCGCGGACATTCAACGGCATACATGGATTATTTCCCAAGGGTTTCCTGCAGATACCGGCTAAAAATTTCAGCCCCTCGATAATTCAAGTGCGTAATATCCTTATAGCATGAATCCGGCAGAGAAAAGTTGGAATAATCTAAAAAACAGGCTTCCGGCAAGTACTTTTGCCGGTAATCATACAGTCTTTCAAGATTGTCATACCTGTCCGGCCGGTAGACCGGGGTAGCAATTAAAATCAGGCAAACGTCTTTTTGTTTGCACAGATTTGCTATCTTTAATAAATATTCTTTCTGGCATAAATTCCAGTCGTCGTCGGTTTCGTTGGATGTTTTGGCTTTTAATCCTGCTTCATGTTTTTCAATATCTTTCAATAATTTATACCCGTTCAACGCATGATACTTGCCTATGCCTAAATCTTTGTATGTAACATTTTTACGAAGAAGAACATGCTTGACGAAAAACCGGATACTAAACGTTTTCGGAAGAGATTGCGACAGGAGCGAACGATAGAGGATATGCTCATCCCGACCCAAGAGGGTAAAATGGCTACCTATTTTCGCCGCCGTAAATCCTGACAACCAGCGGTCATAACCTTTATTGGTAAGCGGGCCATACCAAAAAGAGAGAAGAACCGTGTCGATTTGAGGATTGCTTTCTAAAAATCTTTTCAATTTGCAATAAGAAAACAGGCAGATTGAAGCCGACTGCGATACGTTTTCGGAGCGTTGCAAAATCTTGTCGTCCAGGGCGGCTTCAGTATGCGAATCGCCCAGGATAAGAATGTTTTTCTCCCTGTCAAACTCGAATGAGGCTCTTGACTTAGTGTACAGGCTTCCGCCGAGTAACAGCGAAAAAACAGCCATCGTTATAAGCATAAACGTTATTAATGTGAGTATAAATGTTTTCATTGTGTTTAAAATTGAAAGTAAATAAATTCCTGCTGACTGCCCTGATATAAACAAATAATTAGAATGATAAGCACGTAAAATGCCCACCGGCAAGCGCGGGATTTTAATCGCAGGGACTCGATTGCATATTGTCCGCTTCTTCCCGTCCATTCAATCAATAGAAAGAAAATCAGTAACAGGAAGACATAAAGCGGGTGAAGTTCCGGAATTGTAAATAAATCGACGAAAATCCGGTATATATAGTCAAACGCCTGAGTGATGCTGTCTGCGCGAAAGAATATCCAGCCCAAAACGACTAAGGAAAAGGTCAGGATTATTTGAAGCATTTCCTTTATAGTGGGAAATAATTTCCCTTCGGCAACAATATTCGTGTATTTCCTGTTTGTACCCGACAAAATCAGCGGAAGGAAAAGCGCTGCATGATAAGCCCCCCAGAGGATAAATGTCCAGTTTGCCCCGTGCCAGAACCCGCTTACAAGAAAGATAACAAACGTGTTGCGCACTAATTTCCCTTTCGAAACGCGGCTGCCTCCCAGCGGGATATACAGATAATCGCGAAACCAGGTGGTGAGGGAAATGTGCCACCTGCGCCAAAACTCGGCAATGTCGCGTGAAAAATAGGGAAATGAAAAATTCCGCATTAAATTAAATCCGAACAGTCTTGAAGTCCCAATTGCAATATCGGAATAACCCGAAAAATCGCCGTAAATCTGGAAAGCAAATAAAACAGCGCCGACAACTAATGTCGCGCCGTTATAATAGCTGTACTCATCGAATATTTGATTGGCAAATTGCGCACAATTGTCGGCAATCGCAATTTTCTTAAATAAGCCCCATAAAATTTGCCGCAAGCCATCGACTGCTTTTGCATATTCAAACCGTCGCTTCACGCCGAATTGGGGTAACAGGTTTGTCGCCCGTTCAATAGGCCCGGCCATTAATTGAGGAAAAAATGCGACAAATGCAAAAAAACTGATAATGTTCCTTGTCGGTTCAATCTTTTTTCGATAGATGTCAATTGTGTAACTCAGCGCCTGAAAAGTATAAAAACTGATGCCGACCGGAAGAACGATTTTAAGTGTTGCTGTCTGCAAATGCACTCCGATGGAAGCAAATGCCGAGACAAAATTTTCGATAAAGAAGTTATAGTATTTGAACAGGGCTAAAATGCCAAGATTCAGTACTATATTGATGATTAGCAGTGTTTTAGGCGATATTTTCGGGGGGGGGGGGGGTAAACTCCTTATTATCAGAAGGATGCATCAAGATTCCGCAACCCCAGCCGCATAAGCTTGTGAAAGCGATGAGTACCAGGAACCGCCAGTCCCACCATCCGTAAAAAACGTATGACGCCACAACAACAAATAAGTTTTGCAACTGCAAATTCCGGTTAAATACAAACCAGTAAAGCAAAAATACCGTAGGCAGGAAGACTGCAAATGTAAAGGAATTAAATAACATAAAGTAATTTCATTATTTTTTGATTGATGTGTCGTTTAAATCAATAATCGCATCTCTTTCGGTTGCAAAGATACATGAAATTTTTCAATATATACACACAGACGGATAAAAATTGGGACAATCGACGTCCCTCCTTATGTCCTGACCTGATTACGGGTAGCTATGAAAAGCACGAGTACAGCGCCGAGTAAACGGTGTCGTCCTTGCGGAAGTTTGACCGATTTGCATAACATCAGTAAATAAGAGAGAGTGCGTCACCGCACTCTCTCCCTGCAAAAAACATAAAACAATCAATAAAAACAACCGTTTTTATGCTTCGTCAGCGAATGAATAACAATTCGCGGTATTTTGGCAGC
>JAIRZR010000226.1 GCA_031267155.1 Prevotellaceae bacterium
CAAACGCTGCGAACAGTTAACCTCGGGATCACGGGTAAACTCTTTGTTAAACAAACAGATTTTGAATAATCACAACTGCATACAACATTCAAACGCTTCCTAATAAACTCTGTGCAAAGCGCTAAAATCGTTGATATCCAGTTAATAATCTTCATCTTTCTTTATATTATCATTAATAATTTTACCAATTTTGAATACAAAGGTAAGAGGTAATTCGCAAATTGATTTCCCAATTTTTGCAACAGCATAAAGTATATTTGCAAAAAGTGCAATTTTTTTGAGTTTTTGAGAATTTTTTTTGCAAAAAGCGGGAGATTTTTTTGTCGGAAAAGAAGATTGTTATTTTTTGCGAAAAACTGTCATTTTCGATTGGTTTTTTATCATTTTTTGCGAAAAAAATATTGAGAAAAATGATGCCGAAAAATGAAATTTTGTTTCCATTTGAAAAAACTTGATTATCTTTGCAGCTGAAAACGCATTAGAAATGAAAAATTATGAATATACAACAACATTTATTTGAAATTGTTAAATCTAAAATATCTGAAACGCAAGATAACATCGCTTATCCCGAAAGAATCGCCGAAATATTAGGAATTAGCGTGGGCGCCGCTTATCGAAGAATCAGTGGTAAAACTGCTATTACTTTTAAGGAACTCCTGATTTTGTGTAAACGGTTCGATATATCTATGGATGAAATATTAAATTTCACTCCTGAAAAAGGCATATTTATTCAATTTTCAGATTCTGCCGTTTGGGAAAATAATCGCGCTCGCTGTACTCATTATATTGAGAACCTGTATGAAACGCTGTACGGACTGACATCAAGCGTCAATGGAGAACTGATTCTTGCAGCCCGTGATATTCCGGTCTATCATCTTGTGAATTTTCCCGAACTGCTATTCTTTAAATTCTATTCCGAACATATTCAGGGTACTGCGGAGATCTCCTATAATGATTTTTGCAGTCAGTTGGATAAAGATAAAATCGTAAAAACTTGTGAACAGGCGGCAAATATATGGAAACAGATACCGTCAAAAGAAATATGGACAGACCGGACTATAAATTCAATGTTGCGATTATTGGAATATAATGAAAATACATGTGCTCTTATTGAGAAAGCATCCATACTGCTTTTATTGGAAGAAATATTGGAACTTATGGACCTTATCAAAAAATATGCCAATACCGGAAATAAGAATAACGGAAAAATACCATTTTCCATGTATTTATGCCCTGTTGATATAAAATATGATTCGACGCTAATCAGGAAAGGAGATAAATTGACATATAACATAAGTTTATTTGCCGATAACGGGATTGTTGTCAACAATGTATCTTTATGTATTATAGCTGAAAAATGGATAAATAATTTGATTGCCACATCTACATTAATCAGCGGAACATCAAGTAATGAAAGGTTTCATTTTTTCCAGACGTCAAAAGACAGGGTTAAGGATTTAATCTCCAAAATAAAGAAGAGCTGATAAATAGCTTACTTATGAATAATTGAAATGTTTTTTGTCGTACATTCATTGCACGTTGTTTAAGGGAATAAAAATCCAGTCATGCAGACCTTAAATGTGTTGAAATATCGGACTTTTTCCGCTTCCTTTGGCAATGTCGCACATAAGAACTTGTAAAAGAAGTAAAAATCAGGAAGAATATTGTGTGTGGAGCGATCGTATTGTTTTGGACGAAAATACCGAAAATGAACGTTTGGCATTTCAGACTGATTACGTATCGCTGGAGTAGGTTATCCCGTAAATCGCGCTGAACCTGCTCCGCGCCAATCTGTGAATACTTGCTGCTGACCATTTTCGCAAACTTCGGAGTGGAAAAAACAGGTATCCGACCATCCCTGTCCAGCGGACAGTATGTTGCTTCGCCTTCATTGCTCCGATAAACATGACAGCGCAACTCGAACTCGCCAAACGGACACTGGTAAGTCTTCGATACTTTCCCTTTACCTGTGTACTTCTTCCCGCCGACCTTTATCGGACTGCCATCCATGTCATAACGCGATAAACTCCGATCTGTTACTATTATACTGCGCGCGGGCTAAAATTGTGATATAAAAATGTAGAGATGCTTCGTGGCTTTTGACGCCGCAGGCGTCCAATTTTGATAACCCCGTGCAAGCGAAGCGCAACTCGGGGTAAATCGTCCAAGTCCCGTCAGAACTCCGAAGGAGTTCAATTCCTTGCGATCTTGATGGGAAAAAACTATTCAATTCTTTACGGAGTTGTGGAGGAGAGGCGCTTTACCCCGGGCTACGCTACGCTTGCCCGGGGTTATCCAAATTTGACGCCTTCCGGCGTCAGTCGGTAATGCACAAAACCGCCTCGCGCGTGGTACAATTGCCCATAGGGCATCAATATCAATAGAAAACCGTTTATCTTCCGTCACAAGCCTTTTAAGGCTTGCACGCGATAGCAAGTGGCGAAATTGTTTACCGTACTCTCGTCCGAATTACAAATGTCCCGGCATTCAAGCCCTAAGAGCGTCAGCACTTTTAGTTTTTAGTTCTTAACTTTTACCTCCACAAGTTAAATTATATTAAATTTTATTACAAAAAATGAACATTTCCTTTTTTGTAATAAAATATCAATTATCTTTGTGAAAATTTTTGAAGATACGAGTAAAAATTTCGCGAATAAAAATAAAGAAAAATTAATGGGAGGCTTTAGCACATAGAGTTCAAACAGTGAAAACAGCAAACAGTTCTGATTATTTGTGTGTTTTGAAGTTTTTTGACACGATTTTTGTATACACACAAAGCAGCGTGCAAAGATAGACAAAATTTCCGGAAACCGCTTTAATATCCGTCAAACAGAAGGTTCAAGTTTCGAACAGCAGTTGGGAAAAACGATCATTCAACTGTGTAATAAGACAATACAGGCGGAAGCAGCGATAAAAAAACTGCTGAAAATAACTACTGAACCGGAAAAAATCGTAAACAGTTTAAGGCTGAAAAGGGAAAATGTTGTCCTGTCCGAACCGGAAAAAATCACTCTGTCCGAATCGAAAAAAATCATTCCAAAAATAAAAGTTATAGCGTCAATGTCGACAGATTCAAAGCTCCTGTCAGCGGTGACAGGGCCAATGTGTGCAGTCACAACGCAATTGCTAAGACTAACAAAGCTGTCTCCGGCGCTTCCGTTTATCTGATAGCGCAGCAAATCATTGAGTTTTATCAATATGTGTGAAGCGACGGCGTTTTCATGCACCATGATATTGGCGCTGTTCAGCATGTTGAACAGGAAATGTGGGTTGATTTGGCTTTTGAGGTATTTCAGTTCCGACTGCAGGCTTGCCGATTTCAATTCCTCAATACGACGGCTCTGCTCCATCCTGTACCGGAAAAACAGCAGGGTAGATATTCCGGCGATAAAAAGACCTAATGTGAGGACGGAAGCAGTGATTCCCATTAATATTTCCGATATATTCACGCCTCCCGAAACTTCGCCTGCCGGCGCAGATATGCCTTGAAGCAGACCGATACAAAAGATGGCTACCGGTATCAATACTGCGACGGACAGGATATAAAGCAGCATTTTGTTCCTTAACAGCAATCGCGGAAACAGTACATAATGATTGAGATATACGATGGCATCAAGCAGCAGGAAATAAGCGCACCACACGCCGAGACGTTCGCCAATCATTTCCTCCTCCGCATCCCAAAAGACGTTCAGGCTGATCATATAAACGGCTAAATGCCTCATATAAAGATGTCTGTATCATATATTTTTATCTCAGTTTAGGGTGCAAAGATCGTAAAATTTACGGAAACTATAATGCATTCACAATAAAAAAGTTATCAACACCACACACCCAAAAGTGGGGATAAAAATACCAATTTTATTTTTTTTTATGCGTTACCCCTGACCTTTGCCGCTGTTTTTTGGCGGTTGTTGCCGTAGCTTTTTGTTTTTCATCCAAGGCAGCTATCACAGCTGCCTTTTTTCTTTTTCTTACGAGTTGTGCAAATATGGGAAAGTAAGAACGCCAGCAGTCTGTTATACAAACTGCCGGCGTTTTGCATTGTAACCCCGGAGAGGCTCGAACTCTCGACCCATTGATTAAGAGTCAATTGCTCTACCAACTGAGCTACGGAGTCTAAAAAAATGCGGTGCAAATATACATGAAATATTTGAATTAGCTACAAAAATAATTATTATATTTTACAATCCGCTAATATCCAGACGATATTATTCGACAGTAAGCGTACATAATACGGGATTATGATCCGAAAGAAACAGACAGTTGTCCTTAACACAGCGTAGTCTGGAGGCGTCTGGAGACTACGCCGAGCAGGGGTTAAGAGTTAGCTGACGTGCGCCTTTTGTCTGAATCAGGATATTGCAGGATTAGCAGATCGGGCAAGTCGCGCGCAGCCAACTCTTAACTCTTAACTCTTAGTTCTTAACTCTAAAAGGTACGCCACGTAGAACGCCACCGGGAAGACGAACAGCGTCAGGACTGTTGCCGAGACGAGTCCTCCGATGACCACTATTGCGAGTGGTCTGGACGTTTCCGAGCCGATACCCGTTGAGATTGCGGCGGGCAGCAGTCCGAGGGCAGCCATCAGCGCCGTCATGATGACCGGGCGCACGCGGGTACGCAGGCCATCTCTGACAGACTCTTCCAGCAGCCGGCGTCCGCTGTATCTCCGGCTGTAGCTCTGGATGTTCCTCTTGAACACGGAAATCAGGATTACCCCGTTCTGGATGCAGATGCCGAACAGCGCGATGAAGCCTATTCCCGCCGAGATGCTGAAGTTCGTGCCCGTAACGAGCAGGGCGGCGATGCCTCCGACAATGGCGAACGGCACGTTGAGCAGCGCCAGTCCGGCGTCCCTCACATTGCGGAACATCGTGAACAGAATCAGGAATATCAGGCAGATGCTGAGCGGGACGACCTCGCCGAGGCGTTTCGAGGCGCGCTGCTGGTTCTCGAAATCCCCTGCCCAGACGATATCGTAGCCCTTGTCGAGCTTCACCTGGCGGCTGACCTTCTGCTGCGCTTCGGCAACGGCGCCGCCCATGTCGCGACCGCGGACGGAGAACTTGATGGCAGTGTAGCGGCGGTTATCGTCGCGGAAAATCAGTCCGGCGCCGGTTACCGTCTTCAGCGTGGCGATGTTCTTGAGCGGCACCTGCGATCCCTGCGAGGTGGGAATCATCAGGTTGTTGATCGTCTCCCCGTTGCATCGCCATTCCCTGCCGTACCGCAGCCGCAGCTGGAATTTCCGCTCGCCCTCGTAGATCTGCGATATGGCTTTGCCTCCGATTGCCATTTCGACAACCGCGTTTGCGTCGTCGGTCATCACCCCGTAGAGCGCCATCTTTTTCTGATCGAGGTCGATCTGTATCTCCGGCTGCCCGATATTGCGGATGATGCCGAGATCTTCGATTCCGCGGATATCCTTCATGATGCCGAAGATTTCACGCGCGCGGGCTTCGGAATACTCGAGGTCGCTGCCGTAGATTTTCACGCACAGCGAACCCTTTACTCCCGACACGGCTTCCTCCACATTGTCCATGATGGGCTGCGAAAAGTTGAAGTCAACACCCGGATAAACCGACAGCCGGCGGCTCATTTCGTCGATCAGCTGCTGCTTGTCCTTTTTCACAGCCCATTCCTTTCTGGGATGGATGTCGATATGAAACTCGATATTGTAGAAACCCGTCGCGTCGGTGCCGTCGTTCGGGCGTCCGGTCTGCGACATTACCTGCTTCACTTCGGGAAAGCCGAGCAGAGCCGTCCGCATTTTTTTTGCAAGCCTGCCCGACTCGTCCAGCGAGATGCTCATCGGGCAGGTTGCGCGCATGTAGATTGCACCCTCGTCAAGTTCGGGAAGAAACTCCGTCCCGAGAAACCTGAACATCCCCGCGCCGAGGATCACAATCAGCGCCGTCGCCGCCAGCGCTGTCCTTTTATACCGGAATATCGCGGCAGAGGCTGCCATCACGTGTTCCGTGAGGAAGGAAACGATGCGGTTGTTCTTTTCGACAACGTTTTTCCTCAGCAGCACGCTGCACAGAGCCGGCACAAGCGTGAGCGTGAGAATCAGGGCGCCGAGCAGGGCGAAACCCAGCGTCCACGCAAGTGGTGAAAACATTTTGCCCTCGACCTTCCGGAACGAGAAGACCGGCAGCAGCGCAACGATGATTATCAGTTTCGAGAAGAAAATGGCTTTGCCGAGTTCCGTGCCCTTACGCCTGATAAGCCCCATCTTGGCAAGGGTGTTGAAACGGCTCATGCCCTTTTCCTTCGCCAGGCGGTCGAGCATCACGAACACTCCCTCGACCATCACCACCGATCCGTCGATGATGATTCCGAAGTCGATGGCGCCCATCGACAGCAGGTTTGCGCTCATTCCCTTCAGCCCGAGGCAGACGAATGCGAAGAGCAGCGAGAGGGGGACGATCAGCGAGACTGTGAGCGTGGTGCGCCAGTCTGCCATGAAAATGAAGACGATGACCGTAACAAGCACGATTCCCTCGAGCATGTTGCCGAGGACGGTGCGGGTGGCAAAGCCGATCAGGTCGTTGCGGTTGTAGAAAGTGTCGATGTGCACGCCTTCGGGCAGTATCTTTTCGTTCAGCTCGTCGATTTTTTCCTGCACCGCCGCGATGACGCGCGAGGGATTTTCGTCCTTCCGCATCACGACGATGCCCTCCACGACGTCGTCGTGCATGTCGCGCCCGACCTGTCCGAGGCGGGGCAGCGGGGTGATGCCGATCGCCGCGATGTTCTTTACGAGCACGGGCGTCCCGCCGGTGTTCCTGATGATGATGTTGCCGATTTCCTCCTCATTGTTGAGCAGCCCTATTCCCCGCACTACAAACGCCTGCGAATGGTCTGCAATCACGTCGCCGCCGACGTTGATGTTGCTCCTCGAAACGGCGTCGCGGATGTCGAGCGGCGTAATGTCGAAACTCGCCATGAGGCTCGGGTTGACGGTGATTTCGTATGTCTTGACCTCCCCGCCGAAGCTGACGATGTCGGTAACTCCCGGCACGCCGAGCAGCCTGCGCTCGATGATCCAGTCCTGGACGGTCTTGAGTTCCATCACCGTATGCTCCTTCCCCGAAAGGGTGTAGCGGAAGATTTCGCCGGTCGGCGCCGCGGGCGGCTGAACTTCGGGCGAGGCGCCTTCGGGAAGCTCGATGCTGCGAAGCATGTTGTTGACCTGCTGGCGGGCAAAGGCGTCGTCAACGCCGTCGTCGAAAATCACCTTGACGACCGACAGCCCGAAGACTGTCGTCGAACGTACGGAAATCTTCTTCTGCACCGGATTCATCGCTATCTCAAGCGGGATGCTGACGTATTTCTCCACTTCCTCGGCGCTGCGTCCCTGCCACTGCGTGATGATGCTTATCTGGACGCCGGTTACGTCGGGAAACGCTTCGATCGGTATCTCACTGAACGAAATTACGCCCCAGACGGCGAGCGCTGCCGTCGCTAAAAAAACAAATATCCTGTTCTTCAACGAAAATGCTATAATACTCCTTATCATTCCCTGTAATTTTGAATTTTGAATTTTGAATTTTGAATTGTTTCCGGACTGTGAACAGTTGTCGCCGAAGTCCGTAATGAGTTTAATATGGATAAGCCCGTGGTTTTCATATTTACAGCTGTAAATATGCTTCTGTACGCGTACAAAACCGCAAATCCTACCGGAAATATGCTTCTGTACGCGTACAAAACCGCAAATCCTGCTGTAAATATACTTCTGGACACGTACAAAACCGCAAATCCTGCTGTAAATATGCTTCTGTACACGTACAAAACCGCAAATCCTGCTGTAAATATACTTCTGTACGCGTACAAAACCGCAAATCCTGCTGTAAATATGCTTCTGTACGCGTACAAAACCGCAAATCCTGCTGTAAATATACTTTTGTACACGTACAAAACCGCAAATCCTGCTGTAAATATGCTTTCGGCAATTGCCGGAAAGTTAATAAGGTAATGAGGTTCCTGTATATGTGATTTCTGTGCTACTGAGGTTGTTTTGTTTGGAAAATCAGGTGGAAATGAGGTTTTTGGACACTCCCGGCTTGAAAAGCCGGATTTTCGTAACCGCAGGTCAGCGACCTGCGGAATCTGTGCGCAGATAAGACTGCCTGCAAGGCAGGACTGAAAAACACAGTCCTGCCTTGCAGGCAGTCGGAAGGCGATTATTTC
>JAIRZR010000252.1 GCA_031267155.1 Prevotellaceae bacterium
ATCAGAAATATTCCGTTATCCGGCTGATCCGTCAGGAATTTGAGTCTGCCGCCTCTAAGCTGTATCACTCCTCCGGGAGTAATAATGTCATTGACCGTGTCGCTCATCACGTCTTTCACCTCGAGAATGTGCGGCAGCGGTTCGGCAACGGTAACTTTTTCGGTTTTTATCCTGTGAACGGATTCGCGCAGGATCGTTCCCGGATTGATGTTGACTTTCACGGAATGACGTTTGGAGTCGAAAGAATCCATAGCGCCCTTATACACTCCCGGCATACTCAGCTGGGTATTGAAGAGCGGCGTGTTGACCGTTTCCCCGTCTTCGGTGATTTTGGATACTTCCTCAAAAAATTCGTTCACAGCCGCCGAAATTTGCGTAGGCGTCAGTCCCGGATAGCGTGCGCTGATGCGCTGTAAAACTTCCGGCATGGTGTATGAACGCACATTTACCGGCTGCGCCAGAAAGTCGTCCGGCGCCGAAGTCAAAAGATTTTCAACTAAACTGTATCGTAACATATTTTAAAAAATTTAAATTGTTTATAATCAAATTGACAATACACGGAAACCCTCCCGGACAAAAAAAGATCCCTGCAAGAGGTATCCGCGGTAAACAAATGTTGAAGCGGCGCGGGGTATAATATGAAAAACGTCCTGCATGTACAAAGTATGTGACGGCGATTATATCTAATTTCCGGAAAAGATTTGTTATCTTTCGCGCGCGTATTATATATAAGGTGTGTGTGTGTGTGTGTGTGTGTGTGTGTGTGTGTGTGTGTGTGTGTGTGTGTGTGTGTGTGTGTGTGTGTGTGTACAAAAATCGTGCCAAAGTATTTGACAATGGGATTATTCCGGAGATTGTCTCCGAATCTTTGAAGCGATAATATGAGGTTAAACAAACCATAAAAGAAATACTTTAACTTTTATACATAAAAATCATTCCATAAAACGCGGCAAAGTTAAATAAAAAAATAATACGATGAACAAAATAATATGACAATTGTTATAAGAAATTTTTTATGTGATTGTGGGTCTTGTGATTAAAATTTAAATTTGTAAGAAAAATATTTCATCCCTTTGCTAAAATACGTCTTTCTGGCTTGATTTTCTTTTCCGGAAACGTATTTCCGGCTGATTTTGCCAAAACCTGCATGTACGTTTTCATAAATCCGCCCTGTTTTGCCAAAAAGGCAATTGCCGTTTTCATGAATCGACCATAGAAAAGCAATCCAGAAAAGCCTATTAATGTGCTGCTTACGAAAAGCGTCATTATAAGGTACGAAGCAATCCAGAGTTTTTTATAATCTGTTATATCTTGTTTATTTCGCATACCTTAACTCACATTTTGTCGTACACCCCAAAATACATCCATAGCGCCTCAAAATAATATTTCGCCGTTTTTTTGACATTTTTTTTTGTCTGAAGCAGGAACTTTGCTTTTAGCATGACGCAGTCCGGAGACGATTACGGCATCTCAGAATCCGGCGACATATCCAGTCATTCCGGCAATCAATCCTGCAGCTACAGCTATCAGTTTCATTTTCACGAAACTCGTTTTGGATTCGGCTAATAGCGGCAGTCCCGAATGTCCGTTCTGGACGAGAGAGTTTGCAAGCAGTATGCTGAACGGTATGCTTCCTCCGGCAAACAGGGATATGAAAACGATATGCGGTCCCGATTCGGGTATCAATCCTATGGCTAAGGCTATAAACAGCATAATCAGCTGATTGTCGTTCATCCATTCGTCGTAGTGCACAAACAGACCGAGGAGATATATCAGCAGCAGCGAGCCGAAAGTCCACGTAAACACGCGAAGCAGGTGTCTGTATATCACATGGCGCAGGATATGTTCCTTTAAGAAATGTTCCGTAACCGACAGTACCATCAGGAAAGCTGCTCCGGCAATAAAGATAAACATGATATTCAGCCATCTCTCGCCGAAGATATTGCCGTGCGAATGTGCGCCGTGATGATGTTCGTGTTCATGTTCATGTTCGGATATTTCGCCGTGATGATGTTCGTATTCGCTTATGCTTATTTCGTTTGCATGGATACATGTCGCACCTTCTTCGCCGGAATGACTGTGTTCCAGAAGCCCGAGAGCCAGACTCAGCATGAAAATGACAATTCCCGACAGTATGGCAGCGCGCACCGGAGACAGTCGCCTGATATTGTGAAAAATATTCGAAGAAAGCTGTTCGGAATGATGTCCGTGGACTGAATGTATTTCCAGACTGTGGTCGAAATGTTTCGGGATACTTTTGGACATGAAGGCATTTATTGCAAATCCCGCAGCCATTGCGAATAAAAAAGTCAGCAGTTTTATCAGCAGGGCATATCCGGGCATGGCTGCAAACATCACGAAAGTCTCGTCTCCGGTATCCGAAATCATGGCAGCCACCAGTCCTCCGAGATTGAAGACGTTGTGCGAAAACAGGGACACTGCCGCAAATCCTCCCATACACCCCGGGATCATTCCCAGAACTCCTCCGAGGACAACCTGCCTGGCGGGCGATTTCCGTATGCTGTCAAGCCGGCGTCCCTTGGTCGCGACATTGATATACTCGATAATCAGCATCATGATTATGACCAGTCCGGTTATATATACGGAGTTTCTGAAAATTTCCGTCAATTCCGAAAACCGAAAATCGTCGAGCATAGCGGTTCTATATCAAATGTATTTTGCGCAAACTTTTTCTCAGCCGGGCAATCCTTCTGGGCGACAGTATCTTTTCGGGAATCATTTTCACTGTCCGCCTGCCGGTTTCCGGCTTTTTAGCGGCGGCTTCGCGCTTTTCGGGATCATAAAGCATTCCCGTACAAAGGCACATCCGCCTGTTATTTTCCTGAAGAATATGATAATTCCTGCAGCCTTCGCATCCTTTCCAGAAATCGTCGTCGCCGGTGAGTTCCGAAAAAGTTACGGGGACATATCCAAGCTCGGAGTTCAGCTTCATTACAGCCAGACCGGTTGTTATGCTGAATATCTTCGCATCGGGATACAGTTTCCGTGAAAGATCGAATATCGCCCGCTTGATTTTCCGCGCCAAGCCCGTGTTCCTGTATTCGGGATCGACAATAAGCCCCGAATTGGCGACGAAGCGTTTGTGCTGCCACGATTCGATATAGCTGAACCCGATCAGGCGGTCGCCGTCGAGCGCGACAATCGCCTTTCCTTCATCCATTTTTTTTGCGACATATTCGGGCGATCTTTTTGCTATTCCCGTACCGCGTTTAAGCGCCGATTCATACATCAGGCCGCACACCGTTTCGGCATATTTTACATGCGAATTGTTTGCGATAAGAATTTCTACCATTATTTAATTCAGTTATAACAGAAAATCCATTATTTTTTAGACTTGATGGCAGCCTGCGCGGCAGCCAGCCTTGCTATCGGCACTCTGTAGGGCGAACAGCTGACATAGTTAAGCCCGACGGTGTGGCAAAATTCCACAGACGAGGGTTCGCCTCCATGTTCTCCGCAGATGCCGACCTTCAGCAGCGGGCGCACGCTCCGTCCCTTCAGTGTCGCCATCGAGATCAACTGTCCGATACCCTTGCGGTCAAGTATCTGGAAAGGATCGGATTTCAGTATTCCCTTGTCGAGATATATCGGGAGGAACTTGCTGATATCGTCGCGCGAATAGCCGTAGGTCAGCTGGGTGAGGTCGTTTGTCCCGAACGAGAAAAACTCTGCCGATTCGGCTATCCTGTCGGCGGTAAGCGCGGCTCTCGGCACTTCGATCATCGAGCCGATTTTGTATTCCACCTTTTCGCCCATCTCCAGAAACACTTTTGTGGCGGTGTCGCGTATGATTGCTTCCTGGAATTTCATCTCGTAGAGTATTCCCGTCAGGGGCACCATTATTTCGGGAATGGCGTTTATTCCTTTTTTCTTCAATGTCAGCACAGCCTGCAATATTGCTCTTGTCTGCATTTCGGTGATTTCGGGATATGTGTTTGCCAGACGGCAGCCGCGATGTCCGAGCATCGGGTTGGTTTCGTGCAGCGATTCAACCTTCTGGCGGATAACCTCGACCGGCACGTTCATCACTTTCGACATTTCTTCCTGTCCCTTGCTGTCGTGGGGCAGAAATTCATGCAGGGGAGGATCCAGCAGCCTGACAATCACCGGGAGATCGTGCATTTCCGCGAATATTTCCTCGAAATCCTTCTGCTGCAGGGGTAAAAGCTTGTTCAGAGCCTTGCACCTGTCCTCGACAGTTTCCGCAAGAATCATTTCCCTCATGGGGATAATCTTGTCTTCCTTGAAAAACATGTGTTCGGTACGGCACAGACCGATGCCTTCGGCGCCGAATTTCCTTGCTATAGCCGCGTCTTCGGGAGTGTCGGCATTGGCTCTTACCTGCAGGTGGGCATATTTCCCGGACAGCTTCATGAGCCTGTTGAAATCGTCGTTCAGTTCGGGTTTTGCCGGTATGGTTTTCACCTTGCCTTCGTAAACTTCCCCGGTAGTTCCGTTCAGCGATATCCATTCTCCTTCGCCGTATTTTTTTCCCTTAACGGTTACGGTGCGCTGTTTATAGTTGATTTCGAGTCCCGAAGCTCCCGACACGCAGCATTTTCCCATTCCGCGGGCTACGACTGCTGCATGTGAGGTCATTCCTCCGCGGGCGGTCAGTATTCCCTGCGCCACGTTCATTCCCCTCAAGTCTTCGGGCGAAGTTTCTATACGCACTAAAATCAGTTTGGCATTGCTGTCCTTTTCGTACCACTGTTCGGCGTCTTCGGCAAAGAAAACTATCTGTCCCGAAGCAGCGCCCGGAGAGGCGGGCAATCCCCTCGTGATAACACTTACCTTATATAACTCTTCCGAATCGAATATCGGATGCAGCAGCTCGTCGACTTTTTCGGGTTCAACCCTGAGCACCGCTTCATCTTCCTTCAACATTCCCTGACTGAGCATTTCCATGGCAACTTTCACGGCGGCAGCGCCTGTACGTTTGGCGTTGCGGGTCTGCAGCATCCATAATTTGCCGTCCTGAATGGTGAACTCCAGATCCTGCATGTCGCGGTAGTGGTTTTCAAGCTTCTGCTGCAATTCCATCAAATCTTTGTAAGCCTCCGGCATGGTTTCTTCCAGAGACGGCGCTTCGGCTTTCCTTTTTTCTTCGGATATGCCCTGAAGCTTTGCCCATCGGCGCGAACCTTCCAAAGTAATCTGCTGCGGGGTACGGATACCTGCAACAACGTCTTCGCCCTGGGCATTGATAAGATATTCTCCATTGAATATGTTCTCGCCCGTAGCGGCGTTGCGCGTAAAGGCTACTCCGGTCGCCGACCTGTCGCCCATATTGCCGAATACCATGGACTGAACATTGACGGCTGTTCCCCATTCCTGAGGTATCTTGTTCAGTTTGCGATAGAGGATTGCACGGTCGTTCATCCAGCTGTCGAACACGGCTGCTACCGCGCCCCACAGTTGCTGCCAGGGATCGGATGGAAAATCGCTGCCTGTCTTTTCCTTGACCGCGATTTTAAAGCGTTTCACCAGTTCCTGCATGTCAGCGGCAGAAAGTTCGGTATCCAGACTTACGTTTCTTTCCTCTTTCAGTTCCTCAATGATTACCTCAAAGGGATCCTTGTCTTCCTTATTTTCGGGTTTCATACCGAGAACCACGTCTCCGTACATCTGCACAAACCTTCGATAGGAATCCCATGCAAACCGCGGATTTCCACTCTTTTGAGCTATGATTTCCACAGCTGCATCGTTTAAACCGAGGTTAAGTATGGTATCCATCATTCCCGGCATCGAAGCCCTTGCCCCCGAACGGACGGAGACCAGCAGGGGATTGACGCTGTCGGCAAATTTGGGACCGTCAACAGCGGCTTCCACTCTCAGCATCGCCTTTTTTACTTCGTCGCTGATGGTCTTGATAATTTTTTCCTTTCCGTGTACAAAATATTCGTTGCACACCTCCGTAGTGATGGTGAATCCGGGAGGTACAGGTATGCCTATAAGATTCATTTCGGCAAGATTTGCACCCTTTCCACCAAGCAGTTCTCTCATGCTTTCGTTTCCTTCAGCAGTCTTATTTCCAAAGAAATATACGCGTTTTTTCAGTTCCATATCTAATCGTTTTCTTTAAAACAAAATTTATAAATTGGCTGCAAAGATACACTATATATTTAATATGCAAATAGTGGAAGCGGGACAGGGTGTATTCCAAAATGTCGTTTTTCTCATTTCATAGAAAGAGATTTGAAAAGTTGGATTTTCATGACACACATGTCATGTTACGACAATTTGGGAGATTATTAGAGATTAGAAATAACTCTGAAAGAGTTACATCATTAGCACAGTGGCAACGCCCTGTGTAGAAGATGTAGCCTCGTTGTAAGCCCTGACGGGGCGTAATCCGGATAGTGCATTTTCGAGATATGGCGTCTCTGACAGTCAGGAAAAACACCATGGAACACGCACATTTCAGGAAGAGTTGCCGGCATTTTTGGAAAATATAATGTAGAGTACGATGACCGATACTTGTGGGAATAAATGGATTATGCCATTTTCTACACAAGCTAATCAAATGAGACAAACCTGATTGCGCCCCGTTGGGGCTTAATGATGATGAGATATTTTCTACACAGGGCCTTGCCACTGTGCTAATGATGTAACTCTTTCAGAGTTATTTTATAATAGCCACAAGTCACGACCGTCACGACCCGTGGTTATGAAAAAAACGACATTCTGGAAACGAAGTTCGACGTAGTCAATACACCCTGTTAATGGGGGTGCATTGACTACGTCGAACTTCGTTTCCAAAATGTCGATTCTCCACTTAAGCGGCATACTTTCTGATAATTTTGATCACTTTATTCCAATAAAGAAAAATATATGTACATTTGCGGATTATTTACATACAGGTAAATCCTTATATTTTAGCAGGAATATGGAATATTAAAAGTTTATAAAAATGAAAAGCATTAGATTATTGTTATTGTCAATTGTCGTTACAGCCTTAAACAATTGTTCCGATAAAAAGAATTTTGTTACAGGAAGTATGAAAACCATACATTTCGACAAGGAATATACAGTTGCCGGAGAACATTTGAGCAGTATTGATTCAATAGGCGTTTCCAGAGTTATGGTACTTGGTCAATACCTTATCCAGCATATTTACAGTCAAAAATGTTTTGTCAAGATATATGACTTGCAAAACATGAATTTCACAGGAGATTTTCTTTATAAGGGTAAAGGTCCGGGAGAGGTTTTGTCTGCAGTTTTTGATCATGTAAAATTTCCATATCTGTGGATAGACGATATAAATAACAGGAATCTGAAAATCATAGATATACCTGAAACCGTAAATGACGGGCAGGCGTCAATAAAAAGCACAATAAAATATTCGTATGACGGTTTTGCCGATCCGGAGAAAGTTCTCTATGTTAACGATACGCTTCTGTGGGTGAAATCTTTTGACAGAGACAGGGAAACGATGTCATATTTCAAGTATAATCCCGTAGAAAAAAAGATAAGAGACGAAATAAAATTATATAACTATCCCATTACATCAGATATCAGATATCAAAAGATGACAGTATTATGTGACTGTATAAAGCCTGACGGCAGCAAAATTGTTATGTCAACCGGAGATTTGGATCAGCTTGATATTATAGACCTTGCTCATCCCGGGAAAAGTATTTCGCTTACTCAAAGAGATCATTTGTTTGATTATGAATATATAAAGTACAGTGAAAATATGAAGACTTTTTATTCGGGATATCCTTCCTGCTCCGACAGGTTTATTTATGTTTTATATCGCAGCTATGAAATTCATATCATCGACTGGGACGGAAATTCGGTATGTAAATTGCTTTTAGACAGGAAACTTAGAGACTGTACAATAGATTTTGACAGTGGTTTTATGTACGCAGTATCAAATACAGATGAAAAAACATACAGATATGATATCAGGAATATATTGAAAGAAATTTCCTGATATTACCTTGAAAAGGGTCTCCAGACTATGCCGTGATAAAAGCAATCCTCCGGCAACAAAACGCCGACGGGCAAGTATTTAGCCACGACTGTAGAGTTCGGGGCTTTTTGCTTCGACTTCGAAGCAAAAAGCCTCGACATCGAAGCAAAAAGCCTCGACATCGAAGCAAAAAGCTCCGGATTCGAAGCAAAAAGCTGCCCTGTAAGGAGAGATAGATGCTTTTGTTTTTAACGTTAAATAAAAGGTTCTACCATCATTTGTGTGGAAGTAATAAAATCAGGAATATAAAAGAATGGCATAAGGAAAAGATTCCGACAAGCCTGTTCGCTTGGAAAAGCATATAACATTGCGGGATCAAAAATCCCGTCAGGGATGAAATATTGGTAGAAATCAATTCATTGTCCAGCAAAATCCCGTCAGGGATGACACGCAGTATCTCCGTTTTTACATGTCATCCCTTTCATATAACTCCTTTCCAATTAATTAATATTAAGCCAATTGAGTATTTGCCAAATTTTCATATATTTTAATTTGCTCTTCAATTTTATCGA
>JAIRZR010000263.1 GCA_031267155.1 Prevotellaceae bacterium
ATTTTGAAATTTAACCGAAAACTGATGTGTACTAAAACCTTAACCAGGCTTAAAAACCTGAAATTCTATACAGTATCTTCAGTTTGACCGGCAGAGGTCCAATACCCCCAATAGACTTTAAAGTCTGGTTATCAAAATGGTTTACCTCTGCCAATCGGTTAAATCCATTCTTTAATACAACAAAAGTAGTAAATTTAACCTCGCATCAAACTCGGAAAAAATCCGACGGCAAATTTAAGGTTATTAACATTCAACTCTGCGGGTTGTGCGCGCCAACCAACTTTCAGTTTTTAACTTTCAGGTTTTAACTCAAAAAACCATATCATCAAAATTGCAATTACGATAAATATCTGGGAAATAATTGAGCCTTCGAAACCGAATTCGCCTCCGTTCAGTATGTTATTTTCTATCGGATGCTGGATTATAATAGAATATGTTTCCTGGCCGCTTACCTTGAACCCGAAGACCGTTCCCTGAAAAAAGTTCCAGCTAAAATGCAGCGCTATGGGATACCACAGGTTTTTTGTGTAGATGTACGAAATCCCGAGCAGCAATCCCGCCAGCATTATACTGGTAAAGCTCATTATGTCGAAGTTCGGATTAAATATGTGCAGGACTGAGAATATCATTGAACTGATCGCGAGAGCCAGATATTTATTCATTGACTGCATCAGGTTATTAAGAATATAGCCTCTCATAATCAGTTCTTCGCTGAACGCCACAACCGAAAACATAACAATGCCTGTCGAAATTTTATACCAGTCATAATCAAAGCCGTCTGCATGCATTTCGTCAAGCACGAGCAGAATTGCGAAACCGAGTGTTATCATCAGCGCGCCTGTATAAATCCCCGTCAGTATATCTACGCCATAACCTTTCAACTGCAAGCCCAGGCTTTTGAGATTTGTCCTGTCGAGACAGCGGGTGAAGATAAAAACGAGAAGCAGTATGCCTGTTGCACTGATTATTTGTATTACAGTCCTTTCGGTAACTGTCAGTTTGGCGCCGGAAGCGGGATCCAGTCCCAGCATCAGGTATCCGGCTAACTGGAAAGCCGCAGAGAATACTATAAGTGGAACTATAATTAATAATGCTCTCATCCAGCCCTTTAACAGAGGCTTTTTTTGCCTGGGGATAATTTCGTCAATACTCATATTATTCATATTCATCCTGTTTTTTTATTGCCATAATTCGTTCAATCGTGTCGACAGATTTTATAACGGAATCTCTTATCCCGCTTTTTGGGAGAAAGTCGGGAAGTACGGGACCGATAAATTCCTTCAGTCTGGTGGTATCCGATTCCTCAAAATTATATTTGACGGTCATTCCTTTTATTATATAATGCTGTCTGGTTGTGGTATCGGGTTTGATTTTTGTGCCGGTTTTTTTCCGCGCACCGGCGATGCGTCTGTTTGCGGCCTGCTGCGACGTGGGCGTCAAGGGTTTAATCGTCTCAGGTTCATTGTCGCAGTCCAGCCAGTATATTTTCAATATATTGAACGTCGGGTCACTGAATTTCACCTTTGCCGAATAGTCCCTGAAAACGGTATCCCTGATCAGGCTTATTTCCTGTTTGTCCATTACCGAATCCTTGAACGCCTTCGATTCCAGCCAGACGGACATTCTGGGATTTTTCGCGCTGTCGTTCTTATAGAAAAAATAACTCGCCGAAATATCGTAAACGCCCTGTTCACTCAGCCTTATTTCGGCGCTGTGCTTATTGACGCTTCTCGAAACTGTGGAGATGGAATCGGCTCCGACATTCATGTTTTCAGACAGTTTCTCGATCCGGGCGACTGGCTGGTATATATTTTTCTCGTCTTCGATTTTTTTACCGACCTTGGCGAGAACCGATTGCAGCCTGCCGTCCTGACCGGTATATTTCAGGAACGTATTGCGCAAATCTTCAAGACTGTACCCGAACTTTTCCACTACAGGCTCGTATATCCTCATCGAATCCCTGTGAAAAATGGAAGGTTCGTGCGTTGCAAGCACTGCGTCGGTGATGTACATTTCGTAAACTATTTCAGCCAGAGTATTTTCGGGAATGATCTTTTGTTTCGAGCAGGAAATTAATGCAGTCAGAATAAAAACAATACAGAATTTTCTCATAATAAATCAAATATCAATTATTCTCAGTTCAACTATGTCCTTATCGGTATGGTTGTATATATCTTCGACTAAATTTGAAATCCGCTCCACATCGGCATGTGTTTTTTTCAGGGGGATGTTTCCGCCGAGCGTTTCCAGTTTTTTCAGGACAAGTCTCAGGGTTATCCTGTTGATATCCATTGCCGGGACGTACGCGTCGTCCTTATGGGCGGTATTGACCTCCAGAATCAGTCCGCATTTTGTCAATGCCTTGATTATAATATTCAGGGATCTTGTCGAAAGTCCAAGTTCCTCCGAGAGCCGGGATACGAGCCTGGGCGGTTCTCCCGATTTGAAAACGTCCGTAATATTTTTCAGTACATATATGGAAAGTATCGTGAAATTGAGGTGATTGATGCTTCCCTGCTCCTTAAATTCGTCCTCGTAGCTTTCGATGTTCTGATATGTAAAAGACAGTTCCGCCCCGAAAAGCACTATCTGCCAGCCCAGTTTGGCGCAGAACAGGAACAGCGGGATGGCTGCCAGACTTCCGTATATCGCATTGTATTTCGAGATGCTTACCTGCGAATAGATGTAAATCTGTTCGACCCAGTAGAATATGGTGCCGGCGATTATCGCGGAAATCAGCGCGGGAACGAAGCGTACCTTGACATTGGGCATCACAACATAAAGCAGGGTGAAGATTGTCCAGACAAGAAGAACCGGTAAAAAGTTGAACATCACGGGTCTGATTGTCCCCAGAAAAGGCATTTCCTCCACTGCCGAATCGAAATAAAACTGGAAAGCAACCGTCATGCTGTTGGACAGAATCAGGAGAACCGGCGCAATCAGCATGATGGACATGTAGTCCGAAAAACGGCGCGCCCACGAACGGTGGAGCTTTGCCTGCCAGATTGCATTCAGCGCCTCTTCTATCCTTACAAACATGCTCAGCGACGACCATAGCAGCACTCCGATGCCGACTCCCGTAATCCAGCTTCCGCGGGCATTTTGCAGAGCCGATGCCGCATACGTCAGCAGCTTGTTCACGACTTCGTTCTGGTCGGGGAAAGTCGCCGTAAGCCAGTTGCGCAGATATTCCTCGATGCCGAATCCCGAAGAAACGGCAAATACAATTGCGACTATCGGGACAATGGACATCAGGAGGTAAAACGACAGGGACGAGGCCTGCATGTTCACTTTCCCGTTGTTAAATTCCCTGAAAGCCACTATCAGGACTTTCAGCTGTTTCACCCAAAAAGCCTTTCTTTTGCTCAGTACATCAATGTTCAGATGCCAGATGTCGTGCGTGACAAATGAAAATATTTTAGTGAAAAGATCAGTTGCTCTGGACATAAAATTTGCCGTATTTATATTTTGTTAAATTCAGAACAGGTATTGTAGAGACCGCGCCACGAAGCGCCTCTCTTTTTCATTACATTTTCCAGATATTCCTTCCATACGATTTTATCCTTGTCATCGTCTTTTACAACGGCTCCCTGCAGTCCGGCGGCCAAATCGCCGTCGGATATTTTACCGTTTCCAAAACTTGCCGCCAGTGCCATGCTGTTTGTTATCAGCGAAATGGCTTCGGCAGTGGAGATCACTCCGCTTGGGGATTTCAGTTTCTGTTTCTCGTCCAGAGTCATTCCCCGCCTCAACTCGCGGAACACCGTAACGATCTTTTCGATGGAATCGCTCGACGGAAGCGCCGCCTTCAGCTGATAGTTCGACGAAATTTCTTTGACCCTTCGTGAAACAATCGACACTTCCGTTTCCAGATCGGCCGGGGATGGGAGCACAATTATGTTGAAACGTCTTTTCAGGGCGGAGGACATGTCGTTTACGCCTCTGTCACGGGTATTTGCGGTTGCGATAATGGAAAATCCCCTTGTCGCCGGAATTTCCCTGCCAAGTTCTGGAATTGCAACCGTTTTTTCGGACATTATGGAAATCAGGGCGTCCTGAACTTCCGAAGCACAGCGCGAAATCTCCTCGAAGCGTGCAATCGTCCCCGTCTCCATTGCCCTGCATATCGGGCTTTTAATCAGCGCCGCGTCCGAGGGTCCGTTAGCCAGAAGCATGGCGTAGTTCCACGAATAGCGGACGTGTTCTTCGCCCGTGCCGGCTGTCCCCTGTATTACCTTTGCCGAATCTCCGCATATTGCCGCCGAAAGATTTTCCGACAGCCAGGATTTTGCCGTTCCGGGTTCTCCCGTCAAAAGCAGCGAACGGTCGGTAAGCAGCGTGGCTATGGCAATCTCTACAAGCCTGTCATATCCGATATATTTGGGCGAAATGTCGGTTTTTCCCGATTTGCCGCCTGTAATAAATTTCAAAACCGCTTTCGGCGACAGTTGCCAGCCCGTCGGTTTGTCTTCTTTTGCATCCTCTGTTTTAAGCGCCTCCAACTCACTGGCATACAGCAATTCCGCCGGTAAGCGCAGGATGTCTTTTTTTTCTTCTTCTTTTGCCATTTCTCAAATGTCTTTTTCCATTGAACGGGCAAAATTACTCTATTTTATGATAATGAAAAATTTTAACGCGCAATTCGATGATCTGCCCGCTGTAAAATCCGCTGATTAAATGTGTTGGAAATGTTTTTTAGAATCTATACTATGCGCGGGATGGTCGGGCATGCCCTGTCTCCACAAAGAACGGTTTGTAATCCGGTCGAGAGTCTCTGTAAGAAACAATTCGGTATTTAAAAGGCTTGTGACGGAAGATAAACACTTGTTCTATTGATATTCATCCCCCGACGGGAATTGAAATGCGGAATTTTGGGCGAATATATAATAGGGTGAACACACAGGTTCGCCCCTACATTGTCGTTGTCGTGATTACCGTTGTTCTATTGATATTCATCCCCTGAAAGGGAATTGAATCGGAAAAGATGCCAAAAGACGAAAAATGCGGCACGGGAAAAACAAATAGCAATATCAGAAGATACTTTGGTAATGTCTTAATTTATCAGAAATCATTATTTCCGAAAACTCCTATTTATAATAATACCTTTCAATATACAATTCCTATAACATTATCGTGAATCTGTTCATTCTTTGAAAAGCAAATCGTTTTTCGATTCAATCTTTTTAAATGTGTTCTGAAATTCAAATTTTTACATTCAATTTTCCAGGTTCTGTCCTTACCGTTCTGTGCTGACTGGGCGGAATATATTTTGAATACGACTCCCAGGCGTCTGTGTGATATTTGTGTATCGGAAAAGCAGGGAAGCCATAATATTGATTAAAAAGGTACTTGCCAGTGTAGATTTTAATAAATTATCCAAATACGACTGCAGGCACTTATCGGAATTGAAACAGTTCGCCGAATCGAATATCGACATGGCATTACTTGCCAAAATCAAACGTAAAACCTGAGTTCGGGATAAGCAAAATAAAAAAAAGAGTAAAAAAATGGGGTAAATATCAAATAATTTTACTGTCTTTGCAGCTGAAAATTAAATAATTAACAGTAATATTATGAGTATG
>JAIRZR010000276.1 GCA_031267155.1 Prevotellaceae bacterium
TTTCCGCTTCGTCCAGTCTGTCGATTAATGCTTCCAGCCGGGCTTCCAGGCCGGAAGGGACTTCAATTTCATCATGCAAATTTTCTGTTTTCATCTTTTTCCCATTTTTTATATAACTCCTTAATTGTTTTTCTTGCCCTCGAAATAATCACTTTGATATTTCCCTGCGTCAAACCCGTCATTTTCCCGATTTCCTCATTCGAAAGATTATTCCACACCTTCAATTGCAGTATCTGTTTCTGCCGTTCCGGCAACTGTTCCATAATATCCCGGATACATGCAAGCTGATCCCTGTTTTCTATCTGTGCGATCAGGGAATCGGCAGACGGCATATCCATTTCGAAAATCCCGGATAATTCGGGCTTCGCCTTCCTGATAAAGTCCAGACAGCTATTTTTCAGCAGTGTAACCGCATAGCTTCCGGGATTAACCAGGGATTCCAGTTCTCCGCGCCTGCGCCACAGCTTGATGTAGGTTTCCTGTACAATATCTTCCGCATCAGTCTGATTCCCGAGAAATTTATATGCAATTCCATATAATTTCCGGTGATATGGTAAAAATACCCTTTTGAAATTTTCAGCGTCCATCATTCAATAATCCAAAGTTTGACAATTCATACTTTTTATTAGTTAAGACGAATTTTCGGGAAAAAGGTAACAGTCCGGAGAATTTTTTTTTTGCAGATGAATACATTTGCACTTTAGGGATGCAATATAAACAAGATGTAACAGTTCTCAGATGTGTGAGATGTTAACTATCTGACTTGAAAAAATTGAACGAATATTTTTTTGAAGCTAAAGGATTTTTGACAGCCCACCTAACGGGGTTGTGGTGTGTGTGTTGGACTGTTTCTATTGATATTAATGTCCTGCGGACAATTAAATAACGCAGATATTAAAAAAAACCGACATCATGTGATGCCGGGCTTAATGCTTGATTATTAACCTGCTTTTAATTTCTCAAATAAATTATTTGATGATTGTAAAGCCAAACAATTTTTATGTTCCGTTCCGGCGTTTTGTCTTTTTTACCGTTTGCACAGGGCAGCATAGACAAACTGCTGGAATACCTGTGCTTCCGGTGTGGCAATCCGGCAAAGAATGTTCCTTTACCGATAGAAAAAGGATTTTTGTCGTACGTTCCCCCCCGCAAGCTGTATTGTGGCGGGAGTTTATATACACAGAACTGCTTTTCCCGCTAAAATTCTCCTTCCGTATCGTAGCTGTTTCCCGAATTTTCCTGATCGGATCTTCTGTCTGTCCTTTCGCGTCTTTCCGGTTTCATATTTCCGAAATTGTAAGTCAGTGTCAAGCCTGCGAACCGGCCTCCACGCCAGTTTTCGGAATCCTGTGAAAACCCCGTTCCCGAAGTGACGGTATGCCATTTACGGGAATTAAAGATATCCCGTGCATTGATGCTGGCGCTGATTTTGCCGAAAACTCTCCGTATTCCGGCGTCTAATGAATAGTTTGCCTTTCGGTATCCCTGGGCGACAAGCTGCCTGGCGCGGTAATCGCCCGTCAACTGCAGGGAAAACAGCTTGGGCAGTATAAAGCTCGCAATTATTTTGGCGTCCCACGAAAAGTTTTCCTGCGCTATTCCGGTAACGGGGAGCGCCGCATTTTCGGGCATATACGAAAATCCGTCCAGCTTATTGTAAAACAGATTAAGGGTGGTAGTCAAATCGACAAATCCGGCGAATCTGTTTTTCAATACAAATTCCGTTCCTGCCGAAGAAGTTCCCGCAATGTTTTCGAATGTACTTTTCATGATACTGCCGTCGAGATAACTGATTCTCTGCACTATATTATCCGTTGAGCGATAATATCCCGAAAAGGAAAAAATATGATTTTTCCAGTTCTTTATATAATTCAATTCAAACGAATTGGAATATTCGGGCAGCAGGTCGGGATTTCCGAAGGAGATATTGGTTGAATCGGTTATATTCTTGAACGAATTAATCTGAGGGCCCATCGGTCGCGTGATGCGCCGGGTATAGTTTACCTGCAGTTCGTTTCCCGCAGGCAGTGAATACGAGAGGAAAAGGCTTGGGAAAAGATTGAAATAGCTGTTGTTGTGAAACGGTATATTCGATTCGCCGTATCCCAGCGAGCGCGTATTGATATCCGAATATTCGCCGCGCAGGCCAAGCTGATAGCCCAGTTGACTGAGGCGTCCGGTATATGTCGAGTACAGTGCGTGGATATCCTGATTGTAGATAAATGTGTTGTAAAGTTCGGGGACGGCAACGGCGTCTTCCTTCGTTCTGCCCGAAAAAGTCTCGACCGGACTGTTTTCGCGTCCAAGCGTTCCCTTGTAGCCTGCCTCGATCTTGTTATCTTTGTTGAATTCATTTACATAATCAAGTTGAAATTCCATGCTGTGCGGCCCGATATCTCTTGTCTGACGCTGATACGACGACGCTTGTGTACCTGTGGAATACAGGGATGTCTGGGTATAGACCGATTCGGCGTCCATTCCCCAGGTATTGTACGAGGCCGTAAAGTCAATATTACTTGTTTTGCTGAAATCGTGTTTGTAGCCGAGCTGTACATTACCTCCGAGCATGTCGGTCTCGGAGGCGGTACGGCGTTCGCTTTCCGTATATGAGCCGGGGATATTGCTTGTGTATCTGGTGAGATTGTCGTTTTTGCCGCCGCCGATCATGTTGAATCCGTTCAGGGTAAAATGGTCGTTTTCTGTAAGATGATAGCTCAGACCGGCGCGCCCGAAAAAGTTGCTGTGACGTCCGTCGATGTCCGAGGTCTGGTCTAAAAACGTTTCCTCGCCGTTTATAAGCCGGTGCGAGTTGCCTCCTCCCGTAAACACCCTGCTCCTGCGGTTCAGGCTTGCGTAGACATCCAGCTTTTTGCTGCTGTAGTTGTAGTTTACGCCGAAATTGTATCCCCCCCTGGAATTTACACCCGCCTGTACGCTTCCGAAATATCCGGCTTTCCGGTTTTCCTTCAGAATGATGTTGATTATTCCCGCCGTTCCTTCGGGACTGTACTTGGCGGAAGGATTTGTGATTACCTCAATCCTGTCGATATTTTCTGCCGGCATCTGCTCAAGTATCTGTGCGCGGTTGTCGGCGGAAAGTCCCGAGGCTTTGCCGTTTATCCAGATTGTTACAGCCGAATTTCCACGCAGTGAGACCTCGCCTTCAGTATTGACCTCGACGGACGGAATATTGCTCAGCACGTCGCTGGCGCTCCCTCCCGCTGCGGAAATATTCTGATCGACATTGAACACTTTCTTGTCAATGTCGATTTTCATTTGCGTGCCGATGGCTGTAACCTGCACTTCGTCCAGAAATTCCGTCTCTTCGTCCAGGGATATCTGCTTAATGTTTATTTCCCTGGCGCTTGAGTTCAGCGATATTTCCCGTTCGAACGTTTTATATCCGACGGAAGAAATCCAGAGCGTATAGTCGCCATACGGAATGTTTTTGATGGTAAATCTGCCGTTCCGGTCGGTATTGACGCCAATGGTATCCTTTCCCCTGACTACGACGGTTACGGATTCCAGCGCTTCCCCGCTTTTGGAGTCAACAACAGTCCCGCTGACAATGCCGTCGCCGGCTGCATAAATAAAATTTATGGATAAAAACATCTGAATGGCAAGTACAATTTTCTTCATTTTCACTAATTTATTTTAAAATTACAGGGTGCAAAGGTGTGAAAAAAATATTAACACAACATAATATTTTGATGAAACAGAAAAATAGGATATTAAAACGAAAAAATTGAAACTGAAGCGGACATGGCAATATATCATCGACAACGTACGAAAAAAAAACCTAAGCGTTCATCTACAAAACCAAATATGTCGAGTTAAAAAAAATAGCTGTGCACTGGCGCTACAAGGAGTGCAGCAACTGGAAATGTGGGCGAAGATGCAAGGTTTATTCCAGGAAAACAACCGTTGCCTTGCCATTATCCATGTCCGGCATGGTTCTGCCTATACTGGCTCCGATATAGGTTGGGTCGCAAACCAGGTAGCGTTTTTCATTTACCAGCAGGTAATCGCCCGGAATCGTTTCGTTGAATTGGACGGCTGTGGCAAGATGTCCGGGATAATAGAGCAGGATAACTTTCAAACTCATTAAATCCCGAACTAAACGGGAAAACAGTATCGACCGGTCTTCGCAGTCGCTGAATGGATAGTAAACAGTTTCGTCGGCAAAGAAGGGCCGGTCGCCACCCCAGATTTTATTATC
>JAIRZR010000287.1 GCA_031267155.1 Prevotellaceae bacterium
CGGTAAGTCGCCCCGTGCAGGAAGACGGTTACGTCTCCTTTTGATTTGTATGCTTCGGTTCGGGCTTTTTCTATACTTTGGAAAGGAGCCTGTTCCGTACCGGCATTGGAATCGTTTCCTGCCGGTGAAACATGGAATTGAACCTGTGCCCGCAAAGGGCTAAAAATAACCGTAAAGATTATAAGAACGCTAAATAAGTACTTCATTTTATCATGTTTTAAATAATATTAGTAATCAACCTGTCGGGATTTCAGTGTTCTGTTTTACAGGACTTTTTTTCATCGCGCTATTTATTTCCCGTAGATCCGAACCCTCCGGCGCCCCTGTCAGAGTCCCGGAGCGAATCGGTTTCGTCCCATTCGACCTGTTCGAAACGGGATATGACCATTTGCGCAATTCTTTCGCCGGGGACGAGTTCGAAACCGGTATCGGAGAGATTTATCAGGATGATTTTTATCTCTCCCCTGTAGTCGGCGTCGATTGTTCCGGGCGTATTGACCAGTGATATTCCGTGCTTTATTGCCAGTCCGCTTCTCGGGCGGATTTGGGCTTCGTATCCCTGCGGCAGCTCGATAAACAGTCCCGTCGGGACGAGAATGCGTTCGAGCGGCTTCAGCGTTTGCGGTTCGCTGATATTTGCCCGCAAATCCATCCCTGCCGAATATGGAGTGGCATACTGCGGCAGGGCATACTGTGATTTGTTTATTACTTTTATCTTCATGCCGTTAATCTTCAAAGGACGGATAGGAATAATCGTTTGCAGGAATCAGAGTTTCCTTTATCGTTCTTGGGCTAACCCATCTGAGCAGATTCAGATGGCATCCCGCCTTGTCGTTTGTACCCGAAGCGCGCGCGCCTCCGAAAGGCTGCTGTCCGACAACCGCTCCCGTGGGCTTGTCGTTGACATAGAAATTGCCGGCGGCATACCGCAGCCTGCATTTTGCCGTTTCGATTGCCTGGCGGCATCCGGCGAATATGGCGCCCGTCAGCGCGTAGGGCGAAGTCCTGTCGCACAATTCGAGAGTCGCCTCAAACTCGCTGTCCTTATATACATATACAGTCAGCGCCGGCCCGAATATTTCCTCCTCAAGCGTAACAAAATGCGGATCCGTGGTAACTATCACCGTTGGCTGGATATAGTATCCCTTCGACTTGTCGGTTTTGCCCCCGGCAATAATTTCGGCACAGTCCGATTCCCTTGCCCTGTTGATGTAGGATGCTATGCTGTCGAAAGCCTTTTCGTCGATGACGGCATTGATGAAATTGCTGAACACCTCGGGCGGTCCCTGTTTCAGCGCCCCGGTTGTGGACACCAGATCGTGCTTCAGTTCAGCCCACAGCGATTCGGGGATATAGGCTCTCGAAGCGGCGGAACATTTCTGTCCCTGAAACTCGAAGGCTCCCCGGATTAAGGCTGTCAGCAGAGCCTTTCTGTCTGCCGAAGGATGGGCGAAAATAAAATCCTTTCCTCCGGTCTCGCCTACAAGTTTCGGATAGGATCTGTATTTTTCCAGATTTGCGCCCACGGTTTTCCACATCCCGTTAAACGTTTTCGTTGAACCCGTAAAGTGTATTCCGGCAAGATTTTCGCTGTTCAGCACGACCTCGCTTATCAGCGAGCCCTGTCCGGGCAGAAAATTGATTACCCCGTTCGGCAGTCCCGCTTCCTGAAATATTTTCATCAGGTACCAGTTCGACAGAATGGCGGCGCTTGCCGGTTTCCAGACGGTTACGTTTCCCATCAGCGCCGGGGAAGCATTGAGATTGCCCGCTATCGCAGTGAAATTGAAGGGAGACACACAATATACAAAGCCCTCCAGAGGTCTGTATTCAAGCCTGTTTATAGCCTGCGTATTCGAATCGGGCTGTACCGAATATATCTCCGAAGCAAAATATGTATTGAATCTCAGGAAATCGACCAGCTCGCAGACCGAATCAATTTCCGCCTGATATGCGTTTTTGCTTTGACCGAGCATTGTCGCCGCATTGAGGACATAGCGGTATTTGCCCGCAATCAGTTCGGCGGCGCGCAGCATAACCGCCGCCCTCTCTTCCCACGGAAGTTTCGACCACTTTTTGCGCGCTTCCATTGCCGCGTCAATAGCCAGGGCAACTTCTCCGCTTCCCGCCCTGTGATAAGTCGCCAGCACATGCGCATGATCGTGGGGCGCCACAACTGTTCCGGTATTTCCCGTGCGCACCTCCCTGCCTCCTATAATCAGGGGAATATCAATTACTGTTTCGCTCTGACGCTTCAATTCAGCCTTGACAGATTCCCTCTCTTTTGAACCGGGAGCATAGCTCATTACCGGTTCGTTTGCCGGTTTCTCAAACCGAAAAATTGAATTATTCATCTTTAATTATATTTTGAGTATTTCCTTTATCAATACAGGACTGACATGCATATCCTGTGTAAAGATTTTTCATGTATTCAGATTATATATTTGAAACTCGCATGACGAATCATTAAAACAGATTATTGCTTTCTCCGTAGCACAAATAGCTGTATACCAGCCCGGGTCTAACTGATATATATTTGTTATCTTAAAATCATTATTTGAATATGACAGTTCCACAATTTTATTGCAATTCGGTCTGTTATCATCTTTATTATGATCAATGTAGAGTAGAAATACTTTATTACTGTAAGACGTTACGGAAGTAAATAAATTGTACATCTTTTTCTTATTGGAGATTTGCCTGGAATGTTCATTCTTCCTGAAGTTTACACGATTCCTGAAAATATTACTGTCAAACTCTTTCGACAGAAGAAGTGTTCCATTTTCTTCATACAGATTGATTTGCGGGTTCTCCCGCTGGATACAGAGTATTTTGTTTTGGAAGTACAGTAAGTGATACTGATTTAAGGCGTTTTTTTCTTCCTTATTTTGAGGCATATACCAGTCTCCAAATGAAAATTGCCGCTGCATGTGCCTGTCATATTTCACAAAAGGCATGGTATCCAAAACAGAATTAAAATATAAAAAACCCTTATCATCTACACAAAAACCATTGTAAGTAAGACTGTAATCGTTTATTTTGTGACTTGCAATGAATTTCCCATCTAATGAAAATGTGTTCACCCGCAGATTCTGATAATCCACAGAATAAACTGTATCGTGATAAATATTGGAACATCCGACTCCGCTAAATTCTCCAGGTCCCTGACCGTTATTGCCCATGCCGGCAATAAAATTCATCTGATCATCCAGTTTAACAATTCGTCCATTATAACTGTCGGAAACATAAATATGATTTTGATAATTATTAATATATGTAACCCCCTTGAAAAAACTGGAATCACTGAACTGATCCATTTTGAAAACACAATCCAATTTTGTTATTTCTACCTGAGACTGTT
>JAIRZR010000028.1 GCA_031267155.1 Prevotellaceae bacterium
CCATTTCGTCCGAGATACTTATACAGTTTATCGTATTCGGGCAATACTTCTCTTGTTTTTCCCGCTAATGACTGCTTTGCTACTGTATTCCATCGGATTTCCGATTTCATCAATGGAACGACTGTAATCAAAAGCGCGATTGCAATCAAAACCAGTCCCGTTCTTGCCGCGTTGACTGTCCAGCGGGATGATACTTTGCCGGGCGGACAGATCAGAACTATATTAAGAAACACGATCAGCCATGTGAACGGATATTTAAACGGATACGAAAAACAGGACAATCCTGCCAACGATAATACACTTAGCAGGGCAATAAACCTGATATGTGACGGTTCACGAAAATAACGGCGAATGAGCAGGATGCACAGCAATGCGATGCAACCCATTCCGATAATGCCGTGCTCTGCCCATACCAGCAGGTATTCGTTGAACGGATGCAATACATTGTCGGCTAAGTCCGCATATTTACTGTCGGGATGTGTCTCAAAATATTTGGCCTGATACAGCATATATTTTGCGTTAAATGTACCGTATCCATGTCCGGTTAAAGATTTGTCCCGAATCATGTCCCATGTACTTTGCCATATCGGAATCCGCCCGTCGGCAGAATCCTTTTTCAGAAAATACAAGCCCGTCACGCTTGCGGCTATGATACAGACAGGCAATATCTTCATCCAATTCTTCCATTTGATTCCCGAATACTTGCTACACAGCAAATAACATAGAATCACCGCGAATCCGGCAATTATGGCCGCCCGTGCCTGTGAAAGCACAATCACCGAAAACAGCAGGACGGCAATGAGGACGGCAATATATTTAACGGTACGGGATGTATCACGGAAAAAATAGAATGTGCAGGGCAACACACAAACCAAAGCGGCGGTAAAACCGGCGGGATTGTCAAAATTTCCCGTTAGCCGGATATGTTTGGCGGATACTAACGACCCGGAGTAATCCAATACGCCATAACAGGCGAGGATCACCGTCAATATCACCGTAATCCCCAAGGAATATTTGACAGGAAAAACAACCATCATCTGCTGCAAAAGGAAAAACAGCAGCAACAGGCAAACGGTCTGCGTCATTAGCTGATAATTTAAACCGGAAACAAAACAATCCCTTAAAACAATCAGAGAGCAGCATAAAAGCATCGGTATCCATACTGATTTCAGCGGGATATACAGGCTACGGTGAAATACCCCCGATATGATACCGACGATACCAACGCCTGTTATCAAGCCAAACCATTTGGGCGTTATTTCCTGATTTACAAAATGACGTGAGGTAACGAACAGAGTGACACCACACAGAATACCAAACAGTATTCCAACGATTAATCGGTCCGTGATGACTTTCATTGTTTCTTCTCTCTTTATCATATCTTTCTTTATATTAACCGGGTTATTAATCGAACATCAGCGCCAATGAATCTCATGGTCGGGTGTAACGAAGAATATCCTGCCTTTCTTTCGAAGCGTAAGATTATCTAAATACAGTAATGCCTGCGATGGCGCATGATATTGCAATGAACCGCTATCTGTCGCTGTTTGTTTACCCAGTGACGTCCATCCGTCTTTTGCCCAATAGAACAACTCATAATGATGTCCCCCGTATATATGCAGGCCTTCGGTACGGGGCAGGTAGCGGATTTTACGAATCTGTTTCCGTTCTTGGAAATCAAGTCCTGTCCATGCCCCGCTACTTTCAACTGCATCATAAAAAGTGGTCACGTCACCGTCAAATGCCTTGTCGCAGGTGCTGTTTGAATGATCCCATGCTCCCGGCGTACCAATAGATGTTCCTGACAGTTTCTCTCCTGTCGAACTGTAAAAAGCTATCTCGGAAACATTACAATGTCCTTCTTCCGGCGATTTATAACGGGCATAACGATAATTGACCGGCGTCCGCAATGTAACATCGTTATAAAACATATCGGGAAGATGATCAATCGTATGTAAAACTTTCGCATCGGAAAAGTCTGCTTGATTTGCCCCTTCGAATATGCCATGATGCATTCGTTGTAACCATAAGGGTGGCGCGTTATTCGAATCAATTTTACGAAGAGTCAGTAACATATCCGGGCTGTCCGGAAAAAAAATCATTCTGTTTCCATCATGATCCAGCCAAAAAGGATCTCCCGCCGGCGTTTGCCGGTTGTCAGCATAATACATCGGACAATAAATGGCGTTCCTCCCTACGGACGGAAAACAGCATGTCTCTCCGCTGTCCTCAGTCCAAGCGACGGGATAGAATTGACGGTTTTGCTCAAATGCAAGGTACACATACCCCGTTGGCGTCACGGGAGGATACTTGAGGCAAACCGTAACCGTGTCCGTACATCCGACATATTCCGCCGATACATCCTTCATGTTTTTATGCTCCTCCAGCAAAGGCGGGATATTGCAGTCTTCCGTCCGGATATTTTGTTGTATGGCAAACGTTTTCCGGAAAACTTTTCCTTTTAGCCAGGTACGATATAAGACGCCCGGATGTTGTTCATACGGATTCCGCTCTGTTCCCATAAAGGGAATATGGTTCCCCAAACTGTCACGCACCGCATTCCAGGAATGTCCGGTTGGCCGGTTTATCCATCGGGGCGTAAAGTCG
>JAIRZR010000103.1 GCA_031267155.1 Prevotellaceae bacterium
TCAACACCCGTCAGGAAAACGCCGACCTGTTGCTGATTCGGATGCGGCAACTCGCCGCCGGACTGGGCGAAGCATATCAACAGGTACTGCTTGCCCGGAAATCCATCGCCGCAGCCGAAGAGAACGTCCGCATGAGCGAAGACCACTATAAAGCGGGGATTTCTATTCTCTCCGACCTGCTCGACGCCCAAAGCCTGCTTCAACAAAGCCGCGACCGATACGTCGAAGCGGCAGCGGAATATTGCGTGAAGCTGGCGGAGTACAGGCAGGCAACCGAAAGAATAAATCAGTAATGCGGATATGATTATACCCACAGTTACAGGCTGTAAACGGCATGTCGTCAAATTATCATTATTGCTGCTTATGGTATCGGGCAAAATATCCTTATCTGCTGTTTATGCTCAAAATTTATCCGATACGATTGCACAAAACAGTATAAAACAGTCATTTTCGACCAAAACAACAGTTCGTACAGGGAGAGCGGCATCCGAAGTTATCGGGCTTAATATCGGTATCTGGGCTTTCGACCGCTTTGCTTTGAACGGCGATTATGCAAAGATTACGGGAGAAAGTTTTAAAAACAATCTGAAACACAAATTCCTGTGGGATAACGACAATTTTGACACCAATCTGTTTGGGCATCCCTATTGTGGCGGATTATACTTCAATGCGGCGCGGTCGAACGGACTGAATTTCTGGCAGTCAGCACCTTTTGCCCTTGGCGGCAGTTACCTTTGGGAAATGTTTTGCGAGAAACAGCCGCCTTCCCTGAACGATATTATTGCCACGCCGACAGGAGGAATCGCCCTGGGCGAAATGACACACCGTATTTCACAACGAATCATTGACGGGAGTGAACGGGGCTGGGGACGTTTCGGGCGTGAACTGCTTGCCGGGCTTATTTCGCCGATGGACTTGCTCAATCGCCTGTTAAGCGGCGATGCATGGCGTTACAGTCCGCGTAACGGATACGAACCGTTTGCTGAAACTCCCCTTATCATCAATTTTTCTGTATTTAACCGTTTTATGGCAGACCTGGATGAAAACCGCAACGACATGAATCCGGCGTTAGGCGCCGGAATTGTTTACGGACAGCCCTTTGCGGAAGAAACACGTACGCCCTACGATTATTTTACCGGAGAAATAGAGGTAAATATTATCGGCAATCAGCCATTTTTGTCCACTATAAGTATCATGGGGCTGATTTGGGGAAAAGAATGGCAAAAAAACGGGAACAACTGGCTTGCAGGCGTTTTTCAGCATTATGATTATTACAATTCGACGCCTGTAATCAGTGGAGGTAAAATACCGTATCAGTTTGCCGAAACAGCATCGTTTGGAGGCGGATTGCTGTTCAGGAAACAGATTGATAAAAACAGTCTTAACGGCAGTCTGTATGCAAATCTTATTTTACTCGGGGCAAACGAATCGGACTATTTTTATCTGGACTCGCGAAATTACAATATCGGAAACGGATACAGCATCAAATCAAGCGGAACGTACTCTTTCGGCAAACAGTGGGACAATACGTTCGGATTCAAGCTGTATCATATTTTCACAAGCCGGGGTTACGGTTCGGCAGACGCCGAGATAAACGGTTTGCCCGAAAGTACGAATCCCGACTACGCAAATGTACAGGGGAACAGGGGAAATACGCTGCTCGGAATGATACGCCTGAATGTCGGATTTCAGCTCTCCCGCCAAATCCGCCTGAGCGCCGAACAGCGTTTTTATTTCCGCAATTCCCATTACGATTACCTGCCCGATGTTTCGACCCGCTCTACGGAAAACCGGATAAAAATAACGTATAATTTTTTTGATAAATGAAAAAGAAAATATTGACAGCAATAATTATTGCAGGAACAGGTATGGCAAACATATCGGCACAAAACGACTTTAAAAAGGAATCCCTGCTGACAGGAGGCTTGAAGTTGGAAACCAATTTATCGAACTTTATTCTGTCCGGCACGTCGGCGGTAACGGCTAAAAAAAATTGGGGAGCAACATTCGGCGGATTCCTGAATCTGGACATCTCAAAACATTTTGCTATGCGGGGAGAACTTATATACCATTACAAATCATCGGATTTAAGCAGGGACGACGAAAAGAATAAATTTCAATACCTGGGAATGGAAATACCCGTGTATGCAGTATATCAATGGAAATTCAAGAACAGGGCGCGGCTTTACGCAGGGCTTGGTCCCTATACGGAATTTGGATTTAGCGCAAGAGTTAAAAAGGATGGCAAATGGATAGACCTGTATAAAAAGAATGAAGCGACAGATATGTCCATTATGTTCGACACCAATTCGGGATTTGGTCTAATGGCAGGTTACGAATTTGCGTTCGGACTTCAAATGAATATCGGGTATAAAGTCAGCATTACCAATGTTCTTGACGCCAACAGCGCTTCTTTTTCAATGTTTCCTCAAACGATCAGTCTGGGAATCGGCTATCGTTTCGGTCAATAATATAAATCGGATGAAATGAGCAATAAAGTTTTCATGAATGCTGTACTGTATTTAAGCTGTTTTTTCTGCGCAATACCCCAACTGTATCCTCAACAGTTGGAGAAACAAATTCCGGCTGTTTCAAATAACGGGACAGGAGATACTGTTCGTACTGCTCTAACGGATAAAAAGAAAGATTCATACTGGAACCGGTTAATCCACGGAAATATAGACCGCACGTTTGAGAAAAAAATGGATATAAGTTTTATAGCCGCACCCTCTTATACCCGTGAAGCAAGTTTTGGAATCGGAGGAATGGCTTCCGGACTGTACCGCATCGACCGGAGCGATTCAATCTTGCGTCCTTCCAACATAACCCTTACATTCAATGCATCATTACTGGGATTCTACTCGGTTACCGCCATAGGAAACAATTATTTCAAAGGTGGAAAATCGGTTTTGTCGTATGATGTGGAATTCACTACAAAACCGTTGAATTTTTGGGGTATCAGCTATGATGCCTGCAAAGTGAATCCGGTCATCGGTTACACCCGCCGACAAATCAGGATTGATGCAAACTGTCAATATAAACTGTCGGGAAATTTTTATGCCGGCGGGATACTGGATTTCACTTACGCGTACGTTTCCAAAATAGACAACCTGTCATACCTCGAAGGACAAAAGAATAATTACCTGATGACCGGACTGGGAATTTCCATACAGTACGATTCGCGGGACTTTATACCCAACCCCAGACGCGGAGTATATCTAATGCTGCAACAGAGTATATTTCCCAAACAATTCAGTAACGGCGATAATATCTACTACCGTATAAGTTTCATTGCCGACGTCTATAAGAATGTATGGCAGGGTGCGATCATTGCTGCCGACTTTTTTGGGCAGTTTAACCCGGAAAACTCTCCCTGGACATTAAAGGAACAGCTTGGAGGCAATCAGCGGATGCGGGGATATTATGCAGGACGCTATATTGATAACAGCATTGTCGTCGGACAGATAGAACTGCGTCAGCACATAGTGCAACGTTTCGGATGCGCAGGCTGGATTGGAGGAGGAACGGTTTTTCCCGCCCTGGACAAATTCAAGGCAAAAAACATTCTCCCCACCTGCGGTATCGGTTTGCGATATGAGTTCAAACACAATGTGAATATCCGTATTGATTACGGATTCGGACATCAGACCGGAGGTTTTGTTTTCAATATAGGCGAGGCTTTTTGACAGGATGTACGGGTGGTCAATGAGCGCTATCGTCCAATTTCTCCGACTTTTTGACCTTGTGTGGACGAAATGTCCCCTGTACTTTTGCACTTTATTTTAATATGACAGAAATAAGAATATATCGCCCATTCCCCTCAGCGGACAGTCCGGAGACCTTACTGCGTCGCTTAGTAGGGTTACCGAATCGCTCAGTAAGGTTACTGCGCTGCTCAGTAAGGTTACTGCGTCGCTCAGTAGGGTTACTGTGTCATTCAGTAAGGTTACTGCGCCGCTCAGTAAGGTTACTGAGTCGCTCAGTAGGGTTACTGAGGCGCTCAGTAGAGTTACTGCGTCACTCAGTAGGGTTACTGAGGCGCTCAGTAATATTTCCAAACGATTCACCAACCTCGTCAAGAGGTCTGAATATAAATAATTTCGTAGTATTAATAATTAAATGCAAAAGCCATGAGTGATTTTTACGGGGATTATATTCCCAAAAAAGATTCGGAACTGGTGTCCTGGGGCGCCAATTTCAACTCGAAAGTAGCTGCAAGTGCATCTCTATGGGGCATTCCCTCCAATGAGGTTACGGATTTGCAGAACGCTTACGACGCTTTTGTACCCCTGCAAAAAAAGGCAGACAGCCCGGATAAAACCACCGTCATTACGGCAGAGAAGAATGCAGCCCGCAAGAAATATGT
>JAIRZR010000117.1 GCA_031267155.1 Prevotellaceae bacterium
GCAAATATCCAGGATATTGCATGTCAGTATGCGAAAAATAGACCGGGTTAAGCAACGATTCGTGGAAGAGGGTCTGGAAATAGCCCTGAATGGACATCCTAAAGAACGGGAATATTTGCACAAAGTGGATGGCGATTTGGAAGCTCACCTGTTAGCATTAAGTTGCAGTAAAGCGCCGGAAGGCTTTGCCCGCTGGAGTCTAAGAATGTTGGCAGACAGGGCAGTTGAGTTGAAATATGTGGAAAGTTTATCATATGAAACAGTTCGTCGCGTTTTAAAAAAAACGAACTTAAGCCGTGGAAAACAGAAGGATGGGTAATTCCGCCGTTGCAGAACAGTGATTTTGTGGCAAATATGGAAAACGTGCTGGAAGTCTACAAACGGGCATACAATCCGTTGCGTCCGGTTGTTTGTATGGACGAATCACCTAAACAACTTATAGGAGAAACTAAAACACCCATTGCCGCTCAGCCCGGGAGTGTAGAAAAACATGATTATGAATATGAACGCAAAGGAGTATGTAATATTTTCATGTCCAATGAGCCGTTGCAGGGAAAACGCATGGTAAAAATTACAGAAAGAAAAACGGGAATTGACTGGGCTCTTTTTATAGAAGATATTGCCAGTCAGTATTCTGATGCTGAAAAAATTACATTGGTAATGGATAATTATGACACTCACAAAGCCGGCGCTCTTTATGAAGCGTTTACTCCTGAAAAAGCCAAAGCAATTTGGAACAGATTTGATTTTGTATATACGCCAAAACATGGTAGCTGGCTGAATATGGCAGAGATAGAGTTAAATGTGCTGATGGGACAATGTTTGAATCGACGGATTGCTTCTATGGAAGAAATCGAAAAAGAAGTAAAAGCGTGGGAAAAGGCGAGAAATAATATGGATGCTAAAATAAATTGGCAATTTACGACGGAAAATGCGAGGATAAAATTGCGCAGACTTTATCCGACACTTAAGGAGTGACACGACACTAGCTTTTTTCCAGGACATCCTGGAAAAAAGCCAGGATGTTCTGGAAAAAAGCCAGGACGTTCTGGAAAAAAGCCAGGATGTCCTGGAAAAAAGCCAGGATTTCTTAACTGTAGCGACAATGTCCTGGAAAAAAGCCAGGACGTTCTGGAAAAAAGCCAGGATGTTCTGGAAAAAAGCCAGGACGTCCTGACAAAAAGCGAGGATGCTCTGACAAAAAGCGGGGATTTTCCCGTTCGGAGAAACAGTTTCGGTACAGGGAGAAAGAAAATCCCCCGCTCCAAATGCCGACGCCGGCATTTGGAGCGGGGATTTTTGCCGTCTGCTGTCTGTCTATATTAGCGGCATTGAATATTCACATGTGATTTATTTCGCGTTCCTGAATTATGGAAATTTTATCAGACTCTTTATTTTCCCGTAAGGTAAGGTCAATTCTATCAGACCGAAAGAGTATGGCGCGATATCGTAGGGATTGTAGCAGAACACAAGTCCCGACGGAGTAAAAGCGTAATTGTCCGTCAAATGGAATTTGTTGTCATTAAAGCGGTATATGTCGTATATCTTTTCGTTTTCCTTTATACCCGACTGCGCTTTGAACTCTGCTTCGGCTATGCTTAAAAATTCCGTTTCGTGTCCTTCGATCAAACTGCTGTAACTCACTTTTCGTCCTGTGTTCTTATCAAGCACAAAACAGAATTTGCCATGGCTTGGATGCGAGCCGCCCTCGTATATCATCCAGTTGTATGCAAACGAGACAATATGCTCATTCTGATAGATTTCTTCGGGAGATACGTCCAGAACGAAAAAAGGCTGTCCGGGAAGTCTGTTCTCCGCAAGCTGTCTGGAGTACTCATCAAAATGTTTTTTCACCGCGACATTCAGGTCTAACTGAGCTTTGACGTCAAACCATGCGGCAAACAGGAATCTGGTATGTCTCAGTATAGAATCCTTCAGATATTCAGGCGCGTCGACAGGCGTGTAATATGCCGCCGATACACTGTAGATCGAGTCGGAAATGAATGGGACGGCATTCTGTCCGCTGCCTTTCTTTTCGACCCTGATTTTTTCGAAGCTTACAGTAGCTTCAAATGTTTTTTTGCTGTTAAAGCACGATGCAACAGTTGCTGCAATCAATAAAATACATAATTTACGCATAATATTATTTCCTATTTTTGTCTAAATACAATTGACACAGTAACGCCTTTCAGGTCGAAATGTTTACGCAGTCTGTTTTCCAGAAATCTTTTGTACGGACTTTTGATATACTGTGGGAGGTTGCAGAAGAACGCGAATGTCGGCGACGGCGTCGGTAACTGTGTAACATATTTTATTTTAATATATTTTCCTTTTGTCGCGGGAGGAGGATAAAGCTGTATCTCTTCCAGCATGATTTCGTTGAGTTTTGTTGTGGATATTTTCCGGATGCGGTTGCTGTACACGGACATGGCAGCCTGCAGGACGTCGAATATCCGCTGCCTGCTCAGCGTCGAAGTGAAAATTATGGGCACATCGTTGAAGGGGGCGACTTTTGCCTCGACCGCTTCCCTGTATCTTTTCATGGTATTGCTGTCCTTGTTTTCAATCAGGTCCCATTTGTTGATTACAATAACGCATCCCTTTTTATTTTTTTCGATAATATGAAAGATATTCATGTCCTGGGCTTCGACTCCCGAAGTGGCGTCTATCATCAGGATACAGACGTCGGAATGTTCTATCGCCCTGATTGCCCTCATGCCCGAATAAAACTCGAGGTCTTCGGTAACTTTTGTCTTTTTCCTGAGCCCGGCGGTATCAATTATGTCGAACTGGAATCCGAACTTGTTGTATCTTGTACTGATACTGTCCCGGGTTGTTCCGGCGATGTCTGTAACAATATTCCTCTCTTCGTCCAGCAGGGCGTTTGTCAGTGACGATTTTCCGACATTCGGTCTCCCGACTATGGATATGCCGGGAATACTCTCCTCTTCTTCAGCCGTTTCCTCGAGCTTGAATCCGGCAACGACCGCATCGAGCAAATCTCCGGTTCCGCTTCCGCTGATTGACGAAATGCTCCACGGCTCGCCAAGTCCCAGGGAATAAAATTCGGCTGCGCTGAACAGCCTGTCCGAATTGTCAACCTTATTTACAGTGAGAAAGACTTTTTTATTCGACCGGCGGAGGATGTTTGCTATTCCGGCGTCGAAATCGGTTATTCCGCATGTTACGTCAACCATGAAAAGGACGGCGTCGGCTTCCTCGATGGCAATCAAAGCCTGTTTTCTTATTTCGGCTTCAAATATGTCGTCGGTATTTACGGCATATCCGCCCGTGTCAATTACCGAAAATTCCTTGCCGTTCCAGTCCGACTTGCCATAAATTCTGTCGCGCGTAACGCCTGCCGTCTCATCGACAATGGACTGACGCATCCCGACTAAACGGTTGAATAATGTCGATTTACCTACATTCGGACGACCCACGATTGCTACAATATTTCCCATATACAAAAAAATTTGAGGGTGCAAAGGTAAATTATTTTTTTGTAACAGGGCGAAATACACCGCGAACGGGTGTACGACAAATTTCCTCTGTAAACTTATTCAAGCTGTTTATCCCGAAGAAGACGTTTCAGTTCTGCAATTTCCCTGTCCTTTTCTTCGAGTGATTTATCCTTTTCTTCGAGCGATTTATCCTTTTCTTCGAGTGATTTATCCTTTTCTTCGAGCGACTTATTCTTTTCTTCGAGCGATTTATCCTTTTCTTCGAGCGATTTATTCTGTTCTTCGATAATTTTAGCCTGTTCCCTGATTTGAATGCCATAAGTGGCGTCGATGGTGCGGACAAATTCCGCTTCGTTTTCTATTCGCTTGCGTTCTTCGGGGTCCGCTCCCATTTCATGGAGAATGCCGGTAATGATTTTTATCTCTTCAA
>JAIRZR010000173.1 GCA_031267155.1 Prevotellaceae bacterium
TCCACGCGATGCCGGCATACCGGTAAGGCTGTTCACAGCGGCATTATATGCGACCCTGCATATCAGTAAGGCCGACTAACCGGGCGGCACCCGGAGGGCCTTACCTAAGATTACTCACATTAAGGCCTTTAAGACTTTAAGACTGCACTACAATAGGCAATGGCGTCACATATAATGATCAGATGAAACGGCCTGTGTCGACGGACTTTCTTACATCCAACTCAGGAAACGCTCTTAATATTTTACTGCTTTAGAATTTAAACAGGCTCTAAGCCTGGGTTTACATGTAAGAAAATCAGTTCCACCGACGGCACGGCGTGGAGGCTCCACAAATCCGTTTCACATGATGTCCGGAAAAGGTGAAAAACCGGGCCGATATTGAGGTGGAAACGGTGAACTTTTAGGAGGGTTTTTGTTTTGCAGATATGATTGTTTATTTGTATGTTTGCGCAACATTAAGCTTTGGATTGACAAAAGGGGGTGATTGCCCCCTTTCCCCGGGCTTTTTTATATACTTGTCTGTTTTATTTTTATGAGATAAATTGTTTTATAATGTTTGCTCCCGCAGATGGTTTTACCGCTGCGGGAGTTTTTTTTCGTCTACACAGGCCGCATTACTGCCGGCATGAGTAATGTGGCTGGTAACATATCTGATATCTATTGTCACCATATCATTATCTTTGCAAATATGAAAAAGGGAGTGACAATGCCGGTGAACGGGCGCCGAGAGTTTTGGCGAAAAATACGTTGATTTTGATGAACTTTTTGGAGGATTTATTGATGGATTAGGTGAACTATTGGGAGGGTTTTTGTTTGGCGGATTTGATTACTTATTCGCATCTTTGCATAACACAAAGGTGAGGCCTTTGGGTATTACTTCAAAAAGGTTGGTTTGCTAAGAGGATTGATCGCCCTCTTGCTGGAATGTTTAGATGAATTGAGGGGTTGATCGCCCTCTCTTTTTTGAGTTTGCACACTAATATACTTGTTTGTCTCACTGTTCTGGAATTAATTATATTAATGAGTGTCTCCCGCAGATGGTTTTGCCGCTGCGGGAGTTTTTTCGCTAACTTAATTTATTACACGCCGGCCACTTGCAGGGCGATGGTAATTAAGCGGGGGCCGGCAATTGGATGACAGTGTTCAAATCTGAATTTTCATGTACCTTTGGCATTCAGGCGTAATGAATAAAACTGTAAACCAATAAATACAAGTCTTCTATGAGCCACTTTGAAGAATATATCCGCCAGGGAGAACCCGGAGAAAAAGAAAAAAGCTATGCCTGGCAAACGGCCATCGGCCTACAGGATGTTGACGGACTGAAACCTTCGCCATACCTTATAGAAACTGCCAGGCAAAATATTGAAGGAAATATTACCATTGACGAGGTAAAAAAGCGTATAGACAGCTACTACAAGGCCAGGCCGGCCGAAGCCGGGGACGACAGGACGGAAGAAGCCGACAAGGTCTCGGCCCGTATCGCAGAGATATTGTCTGAAAAAACCTTTACCCTCTCGCCTGCCGGATACTTAGCAGTTCACAGGCGGCTTTTTGAAGATATTTACAGGTTTGCAGGTGAAATCCGCGATTACAATATTACCAAACCGGAATGGGCGCTTAATTGCGAAACGGTTTATTACGCAAGCGCCGATAGTATCAGGGCGACGCTCGATTATGATTTTGAGCAGGAAAGGAAATTTAATTACAAGGGCGCCAGTCTGCCGCAAATCGTTAAACATATTGCTGCTTTTGTGTCGGGGTTGTGGCAGATACACGCATTCGGCGAAGGCAATACGCGAACAACCGCAGTATTTACCATAAAGTATTTGCGAACGTTTGGTTTTGATGTCAATAACGATTTGTTCGCCCAAAGCTCATGGTATTTCCGCAACGCTCTTGTACGCGCCAATTACAATGACTTCAAAAACAATATTCATGCAACGCCGGAATATCTTGAGCGGTTTTTCGGCAACCTGCTGCTTATGGAAAACCACGTATTGAAAAACAGGGACCTGTTGGTCGGTTCGGACATTTAACGTTAGCTTAGGATTTCATTCCGTGATTAAAGTGGCGACCCTTTCACTTGCATGTTGAGAGTGAAGAAACAGAAAAAACAGAGCCTTCAGGGGTTTTCGTCTGTTTACCTCCCGGTTTCATCTGTTTCCCAAAACCGGTATTATCAGGCAGTGGAATTATTGCCGGGGGAATGAACGAGTAAGGGAAAAAGTGTTTCCTTTGCGGCGATAATAAACAAATTCATGTATAAATATTTAGGAGGAATTAAGATGTCGCGACCTACAACAAAGACTGATTTAGTATCGACCGCAAACGAGCATCATGACAAGTTATGGAAACTCGTTGAGTCCATGACAGACGAAGTGCAAAATACCACATTCGACGGTAGTATGGCTACAATGGGCAAAGAGACGCATTGGGGCAGGGATAAAAACCTGCGCGATGTACTGGTGCATTTGTATGAATGGCATCAGTTGCTGTTAAATTGGATAAATGCCAATCAAAAAGGTGAACAGAAACCTTTTCTGCCCGAGCCGTACAACTGGAAAACCTACCCGGACATGAATGTTGAAATCTGGAAGAAGCATCAAAACACTTCATTGCCGGACTCCAAAGCAATGTTGAAAGAAAGCCACAACAGGGTTATGGATTTGATTGGAACATTCTCCAACGATGAATTGTTTGCAAGTTCATTTAAATGGACCGGCGGCTCCACATTAGGCGCTTACTGTGTTTCTGCAACTTCAGGTCATTACGACTGGGCTATTAAGAAAATCAGGAAGCACATAAAAACGCAGATGGAAAAATGACTATTTATCCGGTAACCGTAAAATACTATAATGAATAGAGGCGAAATTATAATCTACCAGGCCCCAAACGGTGAAACGCGGTTGGATGTGCGTTTGGAAGGTGAAACGGTGTGGCTGACGCAGGAACAAATTGCATATTTATTCGGAACGCAACGCCCCGCTGTTACTAAACATTTGAAAAACATCTTTACATCAGGCGAATTGGATAATAATTCAGTATGTTCCATTTTGGAACATACTGCCGCTGACAACAAAAAATACCAAACAAAATTTTATAATCTGGATGCTATTTTGTCTGTTGGCTATCGCATTAATTCCAAAAACGCAACTGCTTTCAGAAAATGGGCAAATAACGTATTGAAAGACTATATCATAAAAGGCTACGCCATCAACGAAAAAATACAGATACAGCAATACCGGGACCTGAAGCAAACCGTAAAACTTTTGTCAAACGTTATTCAAAACAAAGAAATCACACTGACCGCCGGCGAAGCTGCCGGACTTTTGCAGGTAATCACCGACTATACCTATGCACTGGACACATTGGATAAATACGATTATCAGCAGCTTGCGGTAGAAGGAACCACCGGAACATGCAAGTTTCAAGCCACTTACGACAATGCAATGGAGGCAATTGTTCAACTGAAACAGAAATTCGGCGGCAGTTCGCTCTTTGCCAACGAAAAAGATGGTTCCTTCAAAAGCTCCATTGCCACCATTTACCAGACCTTCGACGGCAGGGAACTCTATCCAAGCATTGAGGAAAAGGCGGCTATGCTGCTCTACCTCATTACGAAAAACCATTCGTTTTCAGACGGCAACAAGCGCATTGCGGCGTTTATATTCCTATGGTTTTTGCAGAAAAATGACATTCTATACCGCCCCGGTCACGGTCGCCTGATAGAAAACAACACCCTCGTTGCCCTTACGCTGATGATTGCCGAAAGCCGTACCGAAGAAATGGACATAATTGTAAAAGTCGTTGTAAATCTGATAAACAAAAATAATTAAGAAGGGCAGGTAATGGCTGTCAGCGCCGTTTATTACATCCCGTCACGGCCTTCAGGAAGGCTGGTGTTAAGTAAAAGCACAGGATCAGGCATAGATCATTTCGTAGTACAACTCCTTCATACGATTGCGAAGGTGCAGTACGGCGTAATGCTTGCGGGATAGGAGGGTGCCGACCGGGACACCGGTCGCTTTTGAGATTTCTTTTACCGGAAGGTCGTTGATTTCAGTCAGTTCGTATATTTCACGCTGTTCGGGCGGCAGTTCCGCCAGTGCGCTCTCCAGTTCAGCCCAGACCATAGAACGCATGTATTCGGTTTCGGGCGAAGGCGATGCATTGTCGTCGTCACTGAAGAGCGCTTCAGAAAAATCTTCCAGCATCTCCACCGTATCGGCCTCATAGTTATGGAAGGCGGGCATTTCCTCTTCGCGTTTTTTGGCCGCATGGTTGATAATAGTATTCCGCGCCACACGATAGAGCCATGCCGATACCTGTTCAATGGGGTTCATGGCGGTATTGACCGTTCTGAGCAATTGGTAAAAAACATCCTGCAAAATATCTTCCGCATCTTCCCGGTTCGCAACCCTGCTGCGAATAAAGGATTTGAGCTGCGGCTGATATTCTGCAATCAGTTTCCCGGCGTTGCACTGATCTTTAACCGGCATCCTACTCCTGTTTCCCGGATTTGTCTTCATGCATAAAACCGTATCCGAAACCGTGGTGATAATAGCGGTTTTTCATGAACTCCAGCCGTTCTTCGGGTGTCATCTGCATCCATTTTTCACGTATGGGATTGCCGTGATGCTTCATCATTCCCATTCCCATGAAGCGCCCTGCGCCCATGCCGCCGAAAAGTATCCGGGCGAGGGCCAGCAGTCCCAGCGCCTGCCAGATATTAATGCACTCCAGTCTGAAAACGTCAGGCATCAGCCAGTTCCATAACAACATAATAATTGCGCCGAATCCGGCTACCGCTACCAGCGCAAGGGCAATGTGTCTTAAAGCATGAGTTACTCTGTTCATAATTATATAATTTATAGTTCAACAATATCTTTCTACCATTTCAATCGCCCGGTGGGGGCATATCAGCATGCACTTGCCGCATCCTCTGCACCTTTTGGGGTTATCGACGAAAGTACAGGTTTTGCCACGGACTTCTGCCGTCATCAGAGCGCTGTGACGGCAAAACCTGACACAGTTCCCGCAATTGCAGCATCTGTCTTCTACAATGTTTGCTATTAATCTACTCTTATTCCAAAACATTTTCTTACTCATTTAAATTAAACCGTATAAAATAACCGTGGGATGTGGTTTTCAGCAGATATCCCCTTCTGGTTATGAAGACAGCTGATACGGGGAAATATTTTAGAATAGTATAATTATTACTGTCCGCTAAAACCAAAAACAAACAAATGAATACCTTTTGTCGCCTGATTTCAGGCGGGAATAGTTTTTATTCTGAAAAGTAAGCCCTCCCTTATCTACAAAACTCAACAATTGGGAGTAAAGAGGCTGTCCGGTAAAATATATAATTCTACTCATGTGATACTTTTGTTGTTCGCAGGTACAAAGTTATCGCTAAAAGGGCTGATTATGTTTTTAGCGGACAATAATGAAACAACCGCCGGATAAAACCCACCTCATGAAAAATGAAATCCGCCGCACATGAGATAAAATCTATCCCACGTGAGATGAAATCCATAACACGTTAAATGAAACCTATCCCATGTGGGATAAAACCTGTCCCACGTGAGATGAAATTCATAACACGTCAAATGAAACCTGTCCCGCATGAGAT
>JAIRZR010000196.1 GCA_031267155.1 Prevotellaceae bacterium
AGGGCAAGGCAAACCTTGCCGGCAAGGCCCTGTGTAGAAAATACCTCATCCGGCATCAAGCCCTGCAAGGGCGTAATCCGGTTTGTTTCATTTGATTACGCCATTTCAGGGCTTAATGATGCTGCGCATCCTGTTCGCAGGGCCTTGCCGGCAAGGTTTGCCTTGCCCTGCGCTATTGATTATGCTCTTTCAGAGCTTATTACATCTTCTGACCACGACTGGCTAAAGCTCCAGAGAGAGGGTGTTCAAAAAGTTCCGTCAGCTTTAGCTGACGGCAATATTTTATCACAGGAGATTAAGAAAACAGTCAATTTATTTCACAACAAATCCTAAAGGCTTACGCATCCCCCAATTGTGCATTATTGTGTAGAGAGCGTCCAAAAAGTCCCTCACTTAGTCATTGTAAGCGAAGCAATCCGGAATACTGTGTAAAGACTGCGTAGCCGGACTGTTTGTTTTACTGCAGTCGTATCCTGCTATTTTATCAGCGCTTTTTTGAGGACGGAGAGACAGAAGTAACCATGACACAAACTGTTGAAAACTCTTCCATTTATTCATATCTGTGCCGGTAACACTCAATATGCTCAATAATGTTTTGTCACTAAATCCTTCCTACACCGGTTAGCGGCTTTTTTTTACCGTTTTTAAGCTGTATGCCACTATTTTTACGCTTCACCGATTCCTGCAGTAATGCTTCGATTTTTTATCACACTCCATTATCATTCTGTTATGAAACCTGTAAAATTCACAGCACTGTTCCAGTTTAAAAAGATGTTCTTCCGACCATGTGGTTTCCAGTGATTTTACAATTTCCTCCCGGGATGCCTTTATTCTGCTGTTACGGAGATCCGCCAGTGTTTCGGCATCATGTTCTCCCTTTATTATTGCTTCTATGATATCTCAAACTGTGATCTTTTTCTTCTTTTCTCTGCCTGTTTGCGATTCCCTTTTACACTTTTTCATCGTTCTAACTTTTATTTATTTTATTAAATCCCGTACATAAACGGATAAGAAAATTTTAAAGTCTCTTATGCGGCCTCCTGCGACCGGTTATGGATTCTTCATCCGTATAACTCAGACTCATTTCGGGTATTGTATACCACGGTTTATGCGATTTTTTATGCACGAAATTTCCCGTGAAAGTATACTTTTTCAAATTACCGGTAATACAGGTGTTGGGAGACATTTTTTAGCCTCACTGCAACGACATTGCATTATTGCAAGTCCGTAAATTTAAAAACATAAGGCATGCAGGGATAATACAGTTTATGACATCGAAATGACTGTAAAAATGGTAACGCTATTGCTATTGTAAAACGAAATGCATGTATAAATTTCGACACGAATAACACAGATTTAGCACAGATACGCCCATGGCCCTTTCAATTGCTGTTTTCATATCACAATTTTAGTCCGTGCACAGTATAAAATAGCCGGCGTGACATACAGCGCATACGACGCGTCTGTAGCGAAAACTTTAAAAGCCTTCGTAACGGACAAGGGTACGGCGATGGATTTCGATTCATAAGCGCGGTACAATCACCGAATTATAAATTAAATATCGGGATAATGGAAAATTAACTACATTTGCGGGATTAAATATTCGCACAAATGAAAGATTCTAAGCAATTGCAATTCGACAGGCGTTATCTTGAAATGGCTCGGGTGTGGGCGAAAAACTCCTATTGTGTGCGCAGGCAGGTGGGAGCCATACTGGTTAAGGACAGGATGATAATATCCGACGGATACAACGGTACGCCTTCGGGATTCGAGAATGTATGCGAGGACGAATCGGGAGCAACGAAACCATACGTGCTTCATGCCGAAGCCAATGCGATAACAAAAGTAGCGCGTTCGAACAACAGCAGCGAAGGAGCGACACTGTATGTAAGCACGTCGCCGTGCATCGAATGTGCTAAACTGATAATTCAGGCAGGCATCAAAAGAGTGGTATTTTATGACAGGTACCGGATCGAAGACGGACTGGAACTGTTGAAAAAAGCAAACGTGGAATTATGTTATTTAGATATCAATGATGAATAGAAACAAGTTTTTCAAACCCATACTTACGCTGGCAATCGTGCTCTTAGCCCTCTATACGGGAGTAAGGCTGGGAAAAGTATTTTCCGACTCGCGGGTCTTGAAGCTTTCGATGCCGGAGCAGAACAACCTCTCCGCGGTCATGGAATACATATCAAAGTTCTATGTCGATTCCGTAAACACGGAAGACGTTATTGTTAACATCCTGAAGGAACTTGATCCCCATTCGATATATATCCCGGCATCGGAACTCCAGAAGAGCAATGAACACATCGAAGGAAATTTCGAAGGAATAGGAGTAACGTTCGACATGCTGGACGATACGGTTGTCGTTATAAACGTCATTCCGGACGGACCCTCGAGCAGGGCTGGCGTCAGTCCGGGCGACCGCATCATAGCCGTGGACGACAGCGTGATTGCGGGGAGAAACATCGGCAACGAAAAAATCATGGGGCTTTTAAGAGGAAAGTCGGGCACAAAGGTACGGATAGAAGTGCGGCGGGTAGAGCTTGACGAGCCTGTACCGATAGAGATAACAAGGGACAAAGTCCCGCTGAAAAGCATAGACGTAGCCTACATGATCGCTCCCGGAACCGGCTATATAAGGATGACGGGATTTGCACAGAACACCCACTCGGAATTTGTCGAAGCGGTGGAAAAACTCCACTCGGAAGGAATGACGAATATCATCCTGGACTTGAGGGACAACCGCGGAGGCCTGCTCGATCAGGCAATCAAGATAACAAGCGAGCTGTTTGCCGATAAGAAACTGATTGTATATACCGAAGGACGGGCTATTCCGCGCCGTAACGAGTATTCCAAAGGCAAGGGAAAGTGCGGAAACGACAGCCTGACAGTGCTTATCAACGAACACTCCGCATCTGCCAGCGAAATACTTGCGGGAGCAGTGCAGGACAACGACCGCGGAACAGTCATCGGGCGGCGTTCCTTCGGCAAGGGGCTTGTACAGCAGATGATAGGGCTGCCCGATGGCGCCGGACTGCGGCTGACAATTGCACGCTACTATATCCCTTCGGGACGTTCGATTCAAAGACATTACGAGCACGGAGCATCGGCATACCTCGAATATTACGGCGATCTTGACGCGAGATGGGAAAACGGGGAATACGTGAACGCCGACAGCGTCAAGCTCGTGGATACCACCAGATACTACACTTCGAAGGGCAGAACCGTTTATGGCGGAGGAGGCGTAACGCCCGACGTATTTGTCTCGCTGGACACAGGCAACATGCCTGTCAGCCGGGCAATAAACAGCAGAATACTGCGCGACTATGCAATAGCTTTCGGCGACAGGCACAGAAAGGAACTGAATGCCATCGCGGATCTGGAGCAGATGGAACGGTTTTTCAGGAAAAACAATCCTTTCCCCGAGTTTAACAGCTATCTTAAAAACAGGGGCGTCCGCGACCCGGACAGGGAAATCAGCAAATCGAAACTGTTTCTCGACAGGTATCTGAAGGTTTACATAAGCCAGATATCGCCAATGTCCGACCTGGGCGCGACTTTCCTGCTCAACAAGTTCGACATGACAGTGCAGAAGGCGCTGGAAATTATAAATGCTCAAAAAACGGAAGACAATGTATGAAATCGACACAAACATATCGGTAAAGTCCAGGCTGACGAACGTGATCATCGAGCATCCCAATGTGCTTAATGTACTGGAATATTTCAACATACCTTTGGGATTCGGCGACAAAACCATCGCAGAGGTGGCAAAGGAATACAGTATCGCGCCCAACACCCTGGAAGTCGTAATCAGCGTGTACTGCAGGACAATTCCCACCAGAATATTAAACAGAACCGAGATACGCGACCTGCTGATGTTCCTGCAAACCTCGCACAACAATTTCAAGCTCATCAAAATACCCGAACTGAAAAGGCTGATCGAGAGCTTCTCGATGGAAATCCCGACAAAGTACGGGAAAATGCTGGTCGCCTTTTTCGATGAATATATACAGGAGATAGACGAGCATTTCATGTACGAGGACAGGAAGGTGTTCCCGTATATCAGCAATGTGCTGAACAGCAGGAAAACAAAGGATTTCAAAATAAGGGAATTTGAACGGAATCATACGGATATAGGTCACAAGCTGCTCGACCTGAAAAACATACTTATCAAGTACATCCCGCCGGAAATTGTCTCGGAATACCGCAAGCAGATACTGTACAAACTCATCAATCTGGAACGGGACCTGATGTATCACACTCAGCTGGAGGATAATATCCTGGTGCCTTTTGTAAAGAACATGGAAACCAATATTGAAAAAGACAGATGATGTACAAAATTATTGCGATAATAGAAAAATCAAACATCATCAAGGAGGGGCTGACGCATCTGCTCAAATCGCATAATGTTTGTTCTCAAATAGCTAAACTCGACAGCATCGACGACTGGTTTTTCGTTTTCAAGGACGAAAAGCCGGACCTCGTAATCATTAATCCCGACAGGCTGAAGGACATCGACCTGGACAGGCTGCGGCAAAAAATCGGAATGTCCGACAGGACGCCCTTTATAGGACTGCTGTACCAGTATTTCGACAGGGAGATATACAACATGTTCGCCTCCATGATATATGTCACGGATACCGAAGATATTATACTCGGCAAAATCCGGAATAAACAGAAAAAAGACCAGGACGCGACAGGCGAAAAACTGACCGACAGGGAAAAGTCCGTGCTGAAACTGCTCCTCAAGGGAATGTCAAACAAGGAAGTCGCCGACAAACTCGTGATAAGCCCGCATACCGTCATCACTCACCGGAAAAATATCGTCGAAAAAACAGGAATCCGTTCATTGTCCGGACTGGCAATATACGCCATCCTTAACAATATCACAAATATGGACGAAATAAACGGACTGTGAACTTTATTAAGCGATTGTCGCGAAATAAATTGACACTTTCCTCTGACGGGGAAATATAAATTTGGTATCGACAGGATGATGACAATATTTTACAGTATAAGCATCCTGTGCGGCAGAGATGGCCAACTTGATCAGCAGAGATGGCCAACTTGATCAGCAGAGATGGCCAACTTGATCAGCAGAGATGGCCAACTTGATCAGCAGAGATGGCTAACTTGATCAGTAGAGATGGCCAACTTGATCAGCAGAGATGGCCAACTTGATCAACAGAGATGGCCAACTTGATCAACAGAGACGGAGCGTCTTGCGCAACAGAAATATTTCCGATTGATATTTAGCGCCTTGCAGGGAAATCGGTCAGTTTATTTCTCGACAGTTCCTAAGTAATATGCAAAAAAATAAGATACATTTAAAGAACGCATTATACCACGCACGAGCTAAAATTGTGAACGGCTATTCCAGCGATTATTATGTAGAAACGCGATGCTCGCGTCTCCGTATGACCATCAAATATAACTAATTAACTAACTTGCTTCTCCCGAGTAAATGACGGCGATTCCGAAAGTGAGCGGCTTATATCTTGTATTCGCAAATCCTGCTTTGTTCATCAAGCCTGTCATTTGTTCATATTGGGGAAAATGATTGACGGATTCGGGTAAATATCTGTATGCATAATTATTGCCCGAGGCCATTTTTCCTATAAACGGCAGAATGTGAAAAAAATAAAACCTGTACAGGGTTCGTACAATCGGGTTTTGCGGCATCGAAAAGTCCAGAATAAAAACTTTACCCGAAGGTTTTGTAACCCTGTTCATTTCCCGAAGTCCCTTTTCCAGATTTTCGAAATTGCGCACTCCGAAACCAACGATAACCGCATCGAAAGTATTTGATTCAAACTCCAGATTTTCACTGTCTCCATAGCGGAGGTCTATACAGTTGGCAAGATTTTTTTTCTCAATTTTTTCCCGTCCCTTTTCAAGCATTTTTTCCGAGATGTCTATGCCTGTGATTTTTCTTTTTCCGTTTTTTGTACATTCGATTGCAAGGTCTCCCGTGCCGGTGGCGACATCCAGAATGAGGGAGGGATTATAGACGTCGAGCATTTTTCTAAGTTTGCGCCGCCAGATTCTGTCCGTTCCGAACGAAAGAGTCCTGTTCAGGAAATCGTATCCGGGAGCGATGCTGTCGAACATTTCCGAGACCTTAGTTTTCTCCATCGGAGGGATTTAAGCGTTTAATCTTTTTGAAATGCAGCTTGAATACACCCCATACAGCCTCGCCGAATATTCCGGTGCTCATTTTCGAGGATCCGAGTTTCCGGTCGACAAAAATGATAGGCACTTCGACTATTTTGAAGCCAAGTTTCCAGACTGTATATTTCATTTCTATCTGGAAGCCATATCCCTTCATCTTGATTTTATCGAAATTTATAGCGCTAAGCGCTTTGAATGTATAGCATTTGAAACCGGCCGTTGCATCCTTGATTCTCATTCCCGTAACCATACGTACATACGAAGATGCATAATAGGACATGATTACCCTGCCAATAGGCCAGTTCACTACATTTACGCCCGATATATATCTCGAACCTATTGCAAGATCGGCTCCATTGCAGCACGCTTCGTACAGGTGTACCAAATCTTCGGGATTGTGCGAAAAGTCGGCGTCCATTTCGAAAATATAGTCATACCTGTGTTCAATTGCATACTTGAAACCTGCGATATATGCGGTTCCCAGTCCCAGTTTTCCCCTGCGCTCGAGAATATGGAGCGAAGCGGGGTAAATTTCCATAAGTTTCCGGACTATCCCGGCTGTACCGTCCGGAGAACCGTCATCAATAATCAGAATCTCAAAACCCCTTCCCAGGGAAAAAACTTTTTCGATAATTGCCCTGATATTTTCCTTTTCGTTATACGTGGGGATAATAACCAATTTTCTATCTGCCATACTCTAAAGTTTAAAAGTACACACTATTTCTTTTTACTCAATAAAAGTTCCGGTTCATCGGTAGTTATATAATCAAAGCCGTGAACCAGGAATAAATCCATGTCGCCGGAAGAATTGACCGTCCAGACATTCAAACTCAGACCCGATTCCCTTGCATTTCTTATCATTCCGGTATCCTTTTTGAAGACATTATACTGGTAATCCAAGCCTGTTATCCTGTCCTGTTTCAACTGTTCAGGCGAAACATTTCCGCTCAGGTACGCCACCGCCGACGAAGGGACAAGCTGCTTAATTCTTTTGACGGTTTCGTAATCGAAGGAGATGTAGAAAACCCATGGCTGCGCACCCATTTCGTTGACCGTCTGCACTATTTTTTCGGCGCTTAGCACAGTTCTTTCCACTGTGGACGAGCTTTTTATCTCCAGAAACAATCGCGTATCGGTCTGTTTCATTCCTTCCATAAGCGCTTTTTCGAGCCTTGGAATAGTCTCTCCGTTAGACAGTTTTGTCTCCGCCAATTCCCTGTATGTGTGTTTTTCTATTGTCTTTCCAAAATAACTGTTGTCGTGACACAAAACAAGAACACTGTCGGCAGTCATCTGTACGTCAAACTCCGAACCTGTACACCCCAGACGCATCGCTTCCCTCAACGATTCTATGGAATTTTGCGGCAATCCCCTGGTTTTCCAGGCTCCTCTGTGAGCCACAACAGAGTTGTCCATAAAAAACTTTTTATAAATATCCTGTGCATGCATAGCTGTATCCATTAACATGAAAAATAATATAAAAACGAAAATTCTCATCAAATAATTGTCATTAAAATAACGAACAAATATAAGCTATTATTTTAAGATAAAGCAAAATTTATCTTAAAAATATTTATCTGCATTTGATTAATATCTGACAGCCAAAATTATAACCACAAACAGCATGACAATAAATTGCCTGAAGTTTTTGTAATTTTTCAAAAAAATCTACAAAATAACAGCAATTTAAGACAAGGAGTCCATTCTTGTTTAGCGATTGTCGCAAAATAAGTTGGCGGTTCCCCCCTCGTATCTTTGCCGCCTGAAACAGGAATTGGTTTTCGGACAAATTTTGTATTTTTGTAGAAAATCGAGGAAGAGCAGGAGGGACATGATCCCCGTGATAAGTATTACTGTATCGTCCCGCAGAAAAGTCCCCCTGCT
>JAIRZR010000274.1 GCA_031267155.1 Prevotellaceae bacterium
ATATCAATGGCTTCCTTTCAATGCATACAAAGATTTAATAACTTTGAGACATAACATAAACGACATTTTAATAAATGTCGGAATAAAATATAACATTAATTTTACATGAGTACTTATTATGGTAAAAACAAAAAGCGAATATGACGAAAAACTCATACAGACAAATGAACCGGAATTCCTGAGAAAAAAATTAAAAAGTGTCAAAAAATATGCCGATAAAATTGAAGAGCAAATTAAAATATATGAAAATTTGGCAAATACTCAATTGGCTTAATATTAATTAATTGGGAAGGAGTTATATGAAAGGGATGAAATATCGGTAGAAAACAGTCGAAAATCGGTAAGAATCCCGTCAGTCCCCCATTAAGCATGCTTAATGGGGGACTGACGGGATTTTTGATTCCGCAATGTTATATGCTTTTCTAAGCGAACAGGCTTGTCGGAATCTTTTCCTTATGCCATTCTGTTATATTCCTGATTTTATTACTCCCACACAAATAACGGTAGAACCACATTTTTATCTCACAATTTTAGCCCGTGCACAGTATAACAATAATTAAGAGTTTAAATTATGTTTTACGCAAGGATTAATAAGATAAAAGTGTTTGACAACAGGGAGGGTTTTCTATGGTTTAATAAATATGCGGAGATGCAGGGATATGCAGGATTATTTGTCTGAATCAGAATTTACAGGATTACAGGATTGCCGGCGCAATGGCGACAGTGCATTGTCGATTTTGTGCATTTCGGTAACTCCCGTAAGGAGTTGAATTTGGATATGACCGAGCAAGCGGAGTGCAGCTCGGGGTACAGCATACACTCTCTACAACTCCGTAAGGACTTGAATCAAGCAGCAAACTTGAATAGCTCGCAGGGAATTAAACTCCTTCGGAGTTCTGACGGAACTTGGACCATTTACCCCGAACTGCGCTTCGCTTGCACGGGTTTATCAAAATTGGATGCTTACGACGTCAAAAGACACGAAGCATCTATACATTTTTATATCATAATTTTAGCCCGCGCCAGTATAATACTCTCCTGCATTATTCTGTCGTGTTAAAAGCAGAATCCCGCGCCAAATACATGTCGGAAACTTCCGATATACGCTTCATACTCCTTTTTCATTGCAAAGCGGTACTGAAATGTGTATCGCAGGGCTACCGGTCCGATTTTGCCGAGCAGTCCGATTTGGGGCGATATGGCATGATAGAAACTGAATTTCGGCTTATCGGAGTTTTCATTTTCATAGGCATACTCTCCGACGCCGGTGTATCCGGGACCGAAAAATATCCATACCGGGACATATTTTCTTTCCGGTCTTACAGTCCAGCCGAAAGAAGCGTCGACTTCCGGTCTTTGCGCTTTTTCATAATTTGAACGCATTGCTTCAAACAGATCAGTGTTGAGTTGAAGCGTAAAAAATCCTCCCGTTTTACGGTTTTTATAACTTCCTGCCGAGATACCGATAGGCGCAGATTCCATCCATTCGTAAGTTAGCGCTGTAGTAGGCTGCACCTTTTCCTCGATTATGTTCAGGCGTTCGGTGGCTATCTGGAAGTGGTATGTTCCGCATCCTGTGGCTATTACTTTTTCGTACAGGGCTTTTGCACGTTCGACTTCATTCTGGTTGAAATATTTTTCGGCGTCCGAAAAGTACCTGATGCAGGACTGGTCTTTCTGCGCAATACATTCGGCGTAGCGTATTGCCACTCCCTCGTCTTCCTGATTGTAGCTAAGAATTTTCTGGTAACGGGTCAGAGCGTTTTCATAGTCCAGAATCTCGAAACTCCTGTCGGCGATTTTCTTCAGTATCATGATGGAATCAATAACGGCGATTTTGCTTGCCGTATTTTCGTCGAGAGGCACATCGAAACATTTCACCGCCTGCCGGTACTTCTCCTTCGATTCGGTGTACGCGCCTTTCCGGAACAGTTCGAGCGCATCCTTGTACGCTTCAAGGTAACATTTCGGGGCGGTAACTATGTACGTCCTTGATTCCTTTGGCTGCAGGTTGAAGTCTTCAATCTCTGCCGAGGCCATTACCGGCGACATTATTTCCAGCGCTCTTTTTGCGTAGATATAGCCTGTCGGGAAGCGTAGCAGATACTGTACGGTCGAACCCACTTCGCGTCTGGAAACAATGTCCACTTTGGAGTCCATGCTCGATTCAAACGTCAGGCGCAGCAGAGTGTCGGCTACAATGATGACGCATGCGTCCGTTTCGCCGACCGTACAGAGTCCCGAACTTGTTACAGTGTCCCGTTCGATAATCAGTTTTTGGGACATGGCGGGCAGACTGCTTAGACACAGCGCTGTCAGCAAAAGGAGAAAACTTTTGCCTTGTACCGGTTTTACTTTCCGGCTGCCGGTGCAGCCTTTCTTTTTGTAAAAATCAATAGTCATAATATTTCAATTAATTTATATTTTAATACTTATCTATCTGTTCAGTTTACCGAATGAGCCGACATGAAATCGTTCTTCGCGGGCAAGTTCCCTTCCGTTATATTTTTCGGGCTGCCATGTGCGGACATGTATAAGCGGATTGTCGTCATCTTTGAAATCAATCATGAGGAAGAGATATCCTACGTCGCTGTAGTTTGTTGTGTTCCATTTCTGTTTCAGGGTGACGCCGTATATTTCGCTGTACTTGGGATGCGTCATGACCTCGATGTCTTCAAATCCGATGTTGATGTATTTGTTGTTTGCAAAAATACCTTCAAGTTTGGCGACGTATTCCTGCTTGGTCTGTGTCTGGTAAACGATTTTCTCTGTTCCTATATTTTTGAGCACCTGGTCGGAATTGGGCTTTTCCTTCACCACTTTTCCGGTTATGATCAGGGCATTGTTGCTGAACACCTTTTTGATATGGTCCAGGTCCCTGATATTGTACGAAGTCCGGAACTGTTCGACAAAATCCAGTATCCTCATTCTCCGCGCGAGGTCTTCGACCGAGGCGTTGTTCAGCAGAATCTGGTCGATTCGCGCGTTGTCGACGGCGACGAAAATATCGTCTATTTTGCCGCTTTTCGTGTAGTTAATCACCAGATTGTGTTCACGGTCTTCTTCCGGCGCGGCGAGTATGCTTACCGGAATGTCGCGCACCTGATATCCTCCCTGCATCCGGTGGAGGCATTTCCGTTCCACATTCGATATCGGGCATATCATTTCGCTTGACGATTGCCACATCGAAAGCAGTGTCTGCGCCGCTTCGTCCGAGATGTCGATTCCCGAAGTATCGGGGAGTGTTCCTTCTATCATGCAGACGCTCATGGCTGTAAGCAGCAGTGAAGTGTTCAGTTCGATTTGCATTTTCGCAATTCCTTCCTCGATTCCTTCGGTGATGTGAAGCTGTGTGACTCCTTCCTGCGCGTACGTTCTGACTGTGAAAGTTACAGTCAGGAATAAAATAATTGACAATGTTCTTTTTAGTATCATAATAATTTAATTAACTGTTGAAAATAAATTCTTTATATTGTGCTGCGGGATGTTTGAATAAAATTCAGCCTGTAGCATTCCCCTGTCTTTGAAAACGGTATCCGTATCGGTTTTGACATTCAGCATGTGTATGTAGTTGAATTTTTTACTGTATACTATTACATATACGTTCAGCATGTCCTGGTTTGCCGTTTCCACATGGCAGTAAATGCTTGATTCCGCCTGAAAGAAGCAGATGAAATCGCTTAGCTTCATTTCAAATTCGGGCGTGAAATTGCTGTACTGCCGGTGTTTTATGTGGAGCTGCAAACTTGTGTTCATATAGGGCAGCAGGAACAGGTTTTTCAGCGAAACTCCGGGATAGTCGGCGTCGTATACGGGCTGGAATTTTCCTTCGCTGTTCCTGAAGCAGCAGATGTCGGAGTTGAGCCTGGGCAAGATGAATGAGTCGCCTTTCCGTTCGAAAATCCTGCTGTTATGCGGGTTTACGCTCATTTCGTCTACATTGAAATCGATGATTCTTTTCTGCGATTCGCTGCAGTAGCTTGCCGGCAGCAATTCGCTGAGCGCCTCGTCCGATTCTTTTTTATTTGTACCGAATATGAGTTCGCGCGAAACGGGAAAAGTCATTTCGAAAGTCCCGTAAGCGTCCGGTTTCCATATAGCGGTATACTTTTTTTCGGTTTGCACGAGCGTAAAGTGAGTGGACATCTGCATTCTGTTCAGGATGTTCGAAAGGGCGGCGGGCGATAAACTGCTGTTTCCCGTCAGTTTCTTTTCTTCAAGATTGACGCCGTATTCTTCCAGTTTCCGGGACATTCCGGCAGCTGTTTTCTGTTGCAGCAGTTCCAGCAAAAAACGCTCAATGAAACTGCATACGGGGAAATTGATCATCTCCTTGGCTTCCTGACTGAATAGCGATATGCCCAGATGAGCTACTTCGTTTTTACTGTTATATTTCACCGTCAGCGATTTTCCCCTGATTATTTCGGGACAGTCGAAAATGCTGTCCTTTGCGGGCAAACAGATTCCGGACACGTATTCTCCTATCTCCGCCAGCTTGTGCGACGCGTAGGTCTGAGCCGAGAGGGGAATGTAAATCAGGATAAATATATATGCAACATAAGATTTCATTCGCTTTAATTTACTTTTCTTATTAAGAATATTTTCCTTACATTACCGGCTTTATCATACAGGCGACCCTGCAGTATTTTACCGTTTTTGATTTCGCCTTCAAAATAATCTCCTGCCTTCGCGTCATACTGTTCTCCCGATTCGGTAGTGATGCGCGTGGGTTCGGAATAGATGATCTTCCTTTGTTTACCATCCTTTACCGGCTGTGTCGGCTTTACCGGTGGTACCGACTGTGTCGGCGGTACTGGCGGTACTGGCGGTGTTGGCGGTACCGGAGGTACTGGTGGTGTTGGCGTTGTTGGCGGTACCGGCGTTGTTGGAGGTACCGGTGGTATTGCTGGTGTTGGCGGTACCGGAGGTACTGGTGGTGTTGGCGGATAAGATTTATTCAAAGAATCTACCATTTGCGCAATAGAAAAAGTGGAATCGCTGTTTGATTTTTGAGTACTTTTCTCGACTGTTTGCGACAGTACTTTCCGGTTGCTCTGTATTTTTTTTAGAGTCAGGCCTTCTCCCTGGGATGAGGAAGAGTTTCCCGAAATCGAATCGGACGCCTTTTTTTCACACTCCGCTATTTTTTGCTCAATTTCCTTTAATTCCTCCTTGCATTTTTTGATGCTGCTTATCAGTTCCGGCACCTCGCCCGATGATTCCTTTCTGATTTTATCATTCCTGTCACGGTAATCGCTCCATGCCTTGTCAATTTGAGACTGGAATTGCTTCTGACAGTCGCTTTGTGCACTGGATATAAAGCACAATAAGAAAAACGTCAGAAAAATAATTATTGCCTTCATTCTATTATTCATTTTATTAATTGTTAATTATTAATTGTTAATTGTTCAATGCGTTTAGCGGTTTCATCATACTTGCACGGACCTTCGTAGATCTCGCCGTTGGCATACTTGATTTTACCAGTTTGCGCTTCGCCGTTTTTCCATATACCTTCATATATATCGCCATTTGCCATCGAATATTTTCCAGTACCATTTCTTTTTCCGTTTTTCCATTCACCCTCATACTGCTCGCCGCCGAGGTATGAAAATATCCCGTTTCCGTGAAATTTCCCGTTAAGGAAACCTCCCGTATAGACACCCATGCCGGGGACGGTGTATTTTCCCGTTCCATAATACTTGCTGTCTTTCCATTCGCCCAGATATTCGTACCCCGAGCTCAGTATGGCATGTCCGTAGCCGTTTGATTTGCCCGAAATATCCGTCCAGCCCTTGTATACTCCGTTTCGATTTACGATTTCCTGATAGGAAAAACCCTGTGTGGCATACTCGAAGTTTTCACGGATTTCACGAATCAGGTTACTGCTGTCAGGGCTGGACAGTGAAGATTTGGAAGTTTCGATTACTTTTCCGGCAAGTTTTTTATACGCCTGCTTATTGAAATCCTTTCGCGCATTTGTTTTTAAGAGGGATTTATAATCTTCATTATTCAGCAGTTCTTCTTTCTTAAATTCCCTGTACCCGAACAGTTCGTTTCCTTTGGAGGCAAATGTGATACTGTATTCGGGATAAAGCCTGTACAGTTTCATTGTCTTGCTTGACTGCTGTATGTCGGTTTTTTTGCTGTTCGAGCGTTCGGTATAGAATGTTTGTTCCAGAACCAGATTTGCACAGCCGGTAAACAGTCTTTTAATATGCATGTCCAGCGTTACTACTGTGGTTTTCGAGGCGGACAGCTCTGAAAACAGGAATGATATCCCCGCTACAACTATGTCGGTTACAATATTATCCACCAGCATCCCGACCGTGTGCACGGCAGATTCGGCAAATCCCTTTTTGTTTTCCTTCAGTTCTTCGTCGCCAAAATACAGGGTAGCCGTATTGCTGTCCCCGTGTATTTCCAGATTGTCTGTAATGGCTAAAAAGTTCCTCATTTCGATGGTATTGCCGGTCGAATACTTGACGGCGGAGGTCTGTCCCGACATGTTCGACAGTAAATACTGGAACGGATGTCCAGCGTACATGCCGTGCTTTTTTGCCAGTGTACAGTGAGGGAGAATGCGTGCAAAATACTTTGACTCTTTGTTCACTATCTCCAGAACCAGATACGGCAGTCCCCCTCCGTCTTCCGAATAGCCGGAGACCCAGATGCCGCACAAATCATCTTCGAACGGGATTTTGGTTACGGTTTTTGCTGCCCGGTTTGTATTGTCCATTTCGGACACAACCTGCTCGTGTATTTCGACGTATGATTCAAGCGTATTGATTGCTTCCTGCATTTTTACGGTATTGCCGGCCTTACCGTAAATGTTTGCCAGAAGCATGTTGGACTGCGCAAACAGCGGATGATTCGGCGACACAAGGCTGACAATCCGGTTAAGCAGGGTTCCGGCAATTCCGTAATTGTTTTCCGTAATGGCAGTCTGCGCCTTTTCCCACAGAGTGTTGATATCGGTGTCTTCGGTCACGCCGGGCGGAAGGTTTCCGGAATTTTCCGCAGGTGGATTTACTGCCGCAGGATTATCATCTTTCTTTATTTCCGAAGGTTTTGGCGGTTCGGCAAGCGCCTGCGAAAGGCTGCTGTCGGCAAGAGTGTTTTCGCTTTTCAATTTCTCCTCCAGACGTGCAACAGTGTTTTTCAAGGCGTCTGCATTTTTGTCTGCAGGATTCAGTTCCAGATATTTCCGATACAGTGGCAGCGCTAATTTAAGCGAAGCGAGGTTGTTTTCGTCTGCTGCATAAATATTCGCCAGCCTCAAATAGGGAGTGGGCAAATTCTGATCAATGGAAAGAAGCGTTTTATAAATCTCTACGGCTTCTTCTTTTTTGTTACTTTTCTCGGCTTTTTGCGCTTTATAGTACATGTTTAAAACCTGTTCACGGGTTACAAGTTCCTGTTGCTGCGCAAACATTTCAACCGAAATGCAAAATAATATGATTGATAATAATAACTTGTTTTTCATAATGATATCTTTTTAATCGTTATATATTTTTCATAATCTTGCTTTTCGTAAAAACAATATCAAAGCAGTTGTACGCTACTTGATTTCCAGGATCTTTATATGATAAAAGACACATATTTTTACATTTTTTTACTTATTCTTTCTACTGTAACATTTTTCCGCGGCAAAGGTACGACTATTTTTTGATTTGCAATTATTTTTTACAGCTTTTTTATACTTAGAATTACCAATATGTCATCCCTACGGGTGGGGTGTTAAAAATCCGGGTACAAATTTTAAAATTTACATCCTATAAATTATGATATGAGACTGTTTCCCATCCCGGGAAACTTTAGAGTTAAAAATTAAGAGTTAAGAACTAAAAGTGCTGGCGCGCGTTAGCTAACTTTTAACTTTTAGTTCTTGGCTCTAAAAGTTCAGCCTTTGACTACGTCGAACTTGCGTTTCAGGCAGTGGCCGGAAGGTGAGCGTTTGCCGCAGGTCGCGACCTGCGGTTATGAAAATAAAGCCCTTCGGGCTATCACGCCTCAAGAAAACTTTGAACGAATATTTTTTGAAACAATAACCGGATTTTAACAAAGAGTCTAAAAAAATCCTCACATCGTCATTGCAAGCGAAGCAAAGCAATCCAGAATACTGTTAATAACTATATTGCTTCGGGCTGTGTCTTCGTAATGATGGAAACTGACCATTTTTGGACACTCTCGAAAGCATTTTCAGACTGAAATGGACTACTCCGAACAATTTTCCGACTTTTTCCGACTGAAAAAGTTTCCCGCAGGACTGGCTTCCGACTTTTTCAGTCTGAAACGGACTGTGCACAGACGATACCGCTTAATGGTAGGCGACATTTTGAAATACACCCTCTTGCTTTTAGTTTGAAAAAAGCCTCTTTTGGATGCAGATGATTCTGATTTTCGTCAGAATGACGGCTGCGAATGAGTCCGTCATTGCGGGTTTGACCCAATCCTCACAACTAACTGCTGGTGCATCCTTTAATTCTGAAAATTGGGGGCAGAATTTTCAGGATTAGAGAACTAAACTACCTTCGCCTGAAGGCGAAGGGTTTATTTTCGACTAAAGCTGAAAAAGGCTTACGCATTCCTCAATTGTGCATTATTGTGTAGAGAGCGTCCAAAAAGTCCCTCACATCGTCACTGCGAGTGTTCGTTTCGTACCGCAACTAAGAGCAAAATGACGTTTAATCAGGACATAACATAAGACGTTATCATAAATCGAAGCAAACCATCATTGTTCGTCATTGCGAACGCAGTGAAGCAATCCAGAAACAGGCTACTCTCTGGATTGCTTCACTGCATTCGCAATGAAGAAAATCCTCCCAGTCATAAATAGCCTCTTAATATGCTACTTACGAAAACATCATTGTAAGCGAAGCAATCCGGAATACTGTTATTCACTGGATTGCTTGGATACTAAACGTTTATTCGCAATGACGGACATCGACCCTTTTGAAGCGCCTTCTACCTTCCAAAGCTTTTTCAAACTAAAGTCTTCGCCTAAAGGCGAGGGATTTTCCCCCTGATGTATAAATTAAAACACCTGCTTCACTTTGTTATATCCTGTGTCAGGACAATCACGATCTTATACACCCTGTTTCCGAAACATTCGCCTGCGGGGACGCTGTAGTAAAACTCTATTTGCCGTGCCGGTTCGCCGCGGTATATTACCGGCGTCAGGACGCCGTCCTCGTACGCGGCTTTACCGTTGAAGACCAGCGCACCGGCGTATGGAGACGAAGCAGGCGACAGGTGGACGAGCGCCGGCGACAGTACAGGCGCGGTGTTCCATGTTCCGGCGGCTTCGATGCCGAACATCTGGTTTATCTGCAGAGCCTCCGCATGTTTCCAGCACACGGCAACAGTATCGCGGGGCACGAATATCTTTTTGTTCGTTGCCACATGGAGATAGACATTCCTGCTTGCCGGCGCGGAGCAATGGCTGGAAGCGTTGTATTTAAAAGTATATACCGACTGCGTGGACGGCACGGAGCCGATTATTCCCGTAGTTGCGTTTATTGCAGACACTGTCGGACCTGTCCAGCTAAGCGACGCCAGATCGAGCGTGTCAATGTACTTCGACAGATTGATGTTGCTGCCGTTCGGGCAGGCTTCTATACGGATATCGGGATAGTTAAGAGTTGTTTTCCTGACCTGTACGGTAAGCGGGATGCGGGAAACGCCGGTGCATTTACCCGAAACCGTCCGGATATAAAACGTAGCCGTTTCGGATATCACGCCCATATTTACATCCAGGCTTGCGCCGTTGCCCTCGACGGAAGCCATCAGGTTTCCACCGCTTGCAGCATCATATATTTCGTAGTACGTTCCCGCACGGGTATTGGATATTGTAATCTTTGCCGGCAAATTGGGACAGGCAGGAGGCGCTCCGAGGTCTGCCGGCGAGAGCAGCGCTTCCGGTTCGGCGACTGTCACGGGGATGTCCGGCGATACGCAGGTATGGCTGTCCATTACGCGAATATGGTATGTGCCGGCGCTTAATCCCGATTTGGCGCTGAGCTGAGAGTAAGTATTCCCGTTGTCGAAACTGTAGCGGTATGGCGGAGTTCCGCCGACTGCGTCCGATATGCTTATGGAGCCGTCGTCTCCGCCGTTACAGCTGACGCCGACCGCGACGGGCGCAGGTATGTGAAGCGCCGGAGGCTGCGAGACATAAACCGTCTCCATCGCTGTGGTACAGCCGGAAGCGTCCTTCACAACAATCCCGTAAGCGCCGATGGGAAGGTCTGCAATCCTTCCGTCCGCCTGATATGTCGAACCGCCGTCCCTGCTGTACAGGTATGGAGGAGTTCCGCCGGAAGCGGCGACCTCAATCTTCCCGCCGGCAGTACTGCCATAACAGCTTAAATCGCTCGCCGACGTCCCTGCGCTCAACACTGCTGCCGGCTGCTCTATCGTCACCGGCAACGCATCCGAGACGCAGCCGGCAGAAGTCCGTATCCTTATCTGATATGTTCCCGCAGCCAGTCCGGGGAATGTGGAAACTGTCTGCCATGTGTTTCCGTCATCCCTGCTGTAGCCGGCTGCTCCCGGGACGGAAACGGTGATGCTGCCCGTACTCTCCCCGTAACACAATGCCCCGGTTTTGCTTATGTTCGACAGGGCAAGCGCGGGCTTGGGACTGACTGTTACACTTGTCCTGCTTCGAGCTGTCGAAAGGCAGGATCCCGCCGCCGCTTCCACATAATATACTGCGGTGGACGCGGGCGCCTTACCCAGACTTATGTCCATAGCCGCTCCCGTACCGGCGCCCGTACCCGCAGGCGTTCTGTCCGAGGGGCTGGCATATATATTATAGTTTACCCCCTGCTCGCTTGTCGCCAGACGGATAACCGGAACGCTCCCGCTGCATACGGTCGCAGCCGACAGAGCCGGAACCGCCGGATGCGGTACTACATTTACCCTTACCGGAGTGCGCGGACTTGAAAAACATCCCCTGTTGCCGGATTCGACATAGTAAGTTGTGCCGGCGTTGAGGCTTACCGTGCACGGAATATTTATCGCGCCTCCGCTGCCTGCCAGCCTTCCGACCTGCACGCCTCCGGTCGGGGCGGTGAAAACACTGTAGGTAAGCGTCGGGCTTGTGCCGTCTACCCTTATCTCGGGAGTCGCGCCCTGGCATATCGTCGCCGCCGACACATTTCCGGAAAGTATGGCATCCGGTACGGCAAGCACGGTAAATGTGGAGGTTACGTCCTTGATCTGGTTATACGTATCCCTGATGGCAAGCTTTACGGTATGCCTGCCCAGGAGCTGTCGCTTTGGCATTGTCCAGGTATTCATGTCCCGTGCCTGCGTCCGTTCCGTTCCGTCGATATACCATTTCAGCTTGCCCGGTCCACTGCCAAGGGAATACTGTATGCTTGCCCGGAACTCAAAGTCGGCGTCGCATATATTCTGTCCGTTAATATCCTGAAAATGCAGATTGCCGACATAGAAAGCCGGGTCAAGCTGCCGCGCCGATGCCGCCGCCATATAGTAGTACGATTCATAATCGCCCAGCCCGTATCCCATGATTGTAAGTCCGCTCGAATTTTGAAACTCGTATGTGCTTTCGGCGCTATTTGACAGGAGCATCGAATAATACGAATAGCCCGAAGCCGCATTGGCAGTCCACGATCCCCCGCTCAGCGCCCGGGGAGCTCCTCCGGAAACGGAAACGGTAGTGGTGTTTCTTGTTGACGTGGGAGTTACGATCATGGCATAGTGTGATTTCAGTACGGACGTTCCCACTGCAACAAAGGGAGCTATAAGGGTATGGGCTACCGCCTGCTCCATGGGAGGAACCCATGTGAAGGCAGGGTCTCCCGTAGCCCTGTCTCCGGAAAAATAGTTCAGTCCTATCAGGAACGCCCCCACGGCAACAGGCTTGCTGGCTACAATATAGCATCCGCTGTTCAACTGGTTTATTTCAAGCTCGACCGATCCTCCCGCGTTCAGCGTTAAGGATCCCGATATCAGCGTTCCTCCCGTTTGATGGATTACCGTGCCGTTTTGGGAAGCGACAATCCGCACTCTGTCCGTGCCCCTGCTTGTAACCGGCACCAGAAAACGGTTGCCCCATGAAGGCACCGGTACCAGTTGCTGGAACAGGCAGTCGCATGCGGATACGTTGGATGGAATCCGTACGCACGAGTTTACAGTAAAATAGGCAACCGGCTTGTTTGTCGTGATGTGCTTGCCCGTATGGTCGGAATTTACTCCGAAATATCTGCAGCAGACCTGTCCCGCATTAAGCGTGGCAAGCAGCGCTCCCTCGTCCCTTATCGTGGTACCGTTTTCGGTAGCGACAATGCAGTAGCCGTCTCCCGGAGCGGAAATGGACGTGTAGCTCAGATGATAGTAGTCGACGCCCAGATTGCTTACGGGCAGGACATTGGTGGCGTCGGTTGTATATCTTGCCAGATTAATGGCAAACAGGGCAATGTTTTTATTGCTTGTTATGTGCAGCGACTTGCTGCTTATGCCTGTTGCATTGTTATACAGGGCGGCTTTTTCGCTGGCGCTTAATGTTCGGGTATATACCTGTCCCGCATTTACATCGACCGTGGCGTTAAGCGTGGCGTCAGCAGTGTATGCCAGTGAGACCCGCGTATTTTCCGCCGCCACAATTCTTATCTGTAATATCGGGAAATTTGAAGCAAAATTCTCATTTGATCCGTACGTCATCCAGAAATCATTTCCCTGTGTGGTAAACTGTCCCTGTCCATAAAGTATATTATTCGCTGCCAGAGCAACAAATGCCAGTAATAGTATTCTTCTCATGTCCGGCATTTAATTATCAGTTTCGGATATTGCCCTACATTTGAAGATGCACTGTTCTTCTGCCCGGTGCTTTCCGTCAATTACATATTGAACGGTACAGTACAGTTCGAGTTTTCCCTGCCCGGTCAGACTGTAGCGGTATTCGGCAACATGTGTCGGAAATTCTGCCAGCAGACGGTTACCTTCAATGCTGCATGTGCCCGATTCGCTTATGCCGGAATATTCAAAAACAATCCTGTCCGCTGAAACAGTTATTTTTTGAGGACGCGCGGCAAACGTAACTGCCGTGTCGCCGGCGAGATATATTCTTGTGGCGGATACGCCGTCAAGGGTCTTTTTGATAATCGCCGTATCGGCAATCCATGTTCCTGTAAGGTTTTTCTGTGTATCATCCGGCGACCTTTTCCCGTAAACTGCCAATACGGTGAAAAGCGCTGTTAAGAGTAAACTGTTTTTTATTATCATAAAACTTTAAACTAATTATTATAATGTATTATATTTATATTCACTTCAATATCTGCTCAAACTTTAAACATGCGGCAAATTCCCGCATACTTGCCGAAAGGGCATGCGACATTGATTTTGACTGTCCCGGAACTTCGAATCTGTTCCGAATAAATTGACTTGTATTCTCTCTATCTCTTCTCTCTATCTTTCTATCTTCTTAAACATTCGTGTTACTCGCCGCTCGCGGGCAGGAGTTTCCCAACTGTAAATTATATTCCCTGTGTCCCGTGCCTTTGCGGGATACTGTTTGCATTACTCAATTTACAAATCCTGTGTTATTTATCACAGTCAGTTCGTAAACGCTGTTCGGGATACAGCTGCTGCTGTCAATATAATTATTCCAAATATACTTCTCTTCTTTTGCCTGTCAAACATGGGACAAAATTATGAACTAATGGTTTCCATTGCAGCATTTTGCCGAAATATTAACCAAATTTAGCAGGCATTAACATAAATTGGCAGTGAAGGACGTTTATTTGTACAGTTTAAAATAACGGCAGCTGATTTATGCTGCATATCAGTAATATGACTTCACACTGCAAGCCTGTTGCAGCCCGAAACCGGACGCCGCAAACAAAAGACGCTATGCCCGTGTATCTCAATTAATAATCCAAAAATGACATGTTTCCCGTAAAGATTATTTATATATGTTAAAAAGCATAAAAAATATAAACTGTTAATTGGATGACATAATAAAGGTTTCCGTGCGCACATGCACGATGTTTATAAAAATTTGAACGACGGTGGCGGGAATTGATGTATGATCGACATGAACACTGACTTTATTATACAGTGCGCGGGCTAAAATTGTGAGATAAAAACATAGAGATGCTTCGTATCTTTTGACGCCGTAGGCGTCTGATGTGGATAACCCCGTGCAAGCGAAGCGCAGCCTGGGGTACGTATATATCTACGATACAACTCCGTATGGAGTTGAACTGCTACGCAGTTCTGATAGAGTGCTGTATATGCCCCGAACTGCGCCTGCGGCTTGTTCGGGGTTATCCATATTTGACGCCTTACGGCGTCAGTCTGCAATGCACAAAACTGCCCCGCGCGTGGTATAATATTGAATTAAAAAAGAAAAAAAGATTTACCGTTAATTCTCAAGCTATTTATACATGAAAATCTGTGTTTGTAGAATCCAGTTTCAGGAAAATAAACAACAGAATTGTGAAGCTCAGCAGTGAAGAACCTCCGGCGCTGATAAACGGCAAGGGTATCCCGATAACGGGGGCAAGTCCGACTGTCATGGCTATGTTTATCATAAAGTGGAAAAATATTATTGAGACGACACAGTATCCGTATGTTCTTGAAAATGGCGTTTTTTGCCGTTCTGCCAGCATTATCAGCCGGATCAGCAAAATCAGATACAGGGATACCGTTGCCAGACTGCCGACAAATCCCCATTCTTCCCCTACTGTACAGAAAATAAAATCAGTGCTTTGCTCGGGGACAAAATTGAGTTTGGTTTGCGTACCCTGCAAAAAACCCTTCCCCGTAAACCCTCCCGAACCGATTGCCACTTTCGACTGGTAGGTATTGTAGCCTGCGTTTTTTATATCCTCCCTTATGCCGAGCATGTCCTCGATTCTGCTGCGGTGATGAGCCTGGAGCACATTATTATATACATAATCAACAGAGTAAACCAGTATCGTCGAAAAGAAGAAAAATATGACGATATACCATCTTATCCTCCTGCTCGAAAGGAAAAGGGGAACGGTTGCGACAAATATCGCCGCAATCATCGCCAGCGTAACAAATATCCCGTATTCAACATCGCTGCCGGAAGCGTGTTTATAGACAATTCCCGCCGCAAACACTGCGACGGCGGAGATTAATGTTCTCAGGAACAATACCCTGTCTCCGTATGCAATCCATACAAGAACAAGAGTGAGGCACGCAATTCCGGAGATGATCCATATCAGCGGGAAAAGCAGCGAAAATATGAACAGCGCTATCGTAAACACCATGAAAATCAGTATCCAGCCCGACATGCCCTGCCTGTAGAGGACAAGGAAAAACGAGGTAAACACCAGAGCCGAACCCCAGTCCTTCTGGAGAAGAATCAGTCCCGTGGGCAGGGCGATCACAACAAGCGTTTTCAGCCAGTTGAGCAGGGAATTGAGCCTGAATCCATACTGATTCAGCAGGCGCGCGAGAGCCAGCGAGGTCGCAAGCTTTGCGATTTCCGAGGGCTGGAAACGGATCAGGCCGACGTCGAGCCATGACTTCGAGTTCTTTATTTCCGTTCCGATTGCAAGCGTCAGCATCAGCAGGCACAGCACGACTATGTATATGTGGTTTGCGAAAACGGGATAAAACCGCCTGTTGATAATCATCACGACCGCGGCGGCAAATATGGAGACGAGCGCCCACAGAAACTGCGTCCCGTGCTTTTTCGAAAAATCGAATATCTCGGAAGTGTCGCTCTGGGTGGAATAGATATTCATCCATCCAAACGCTACCAGCGCGATGTAAACCAGTACGGTCAGCAGGTCGGGGGGGCTTAATTCTATTCTGTCGCGCATCATTTACCGAAAATGTTTGTCAGGAGGTTCATCGTCAATATCCACTGTTCGAGCTCGGTTCTGAGCACATTGCCCTTCAGGTACTTTTCCAGTACGAGGGAGGCTATCGGAGCGGCAAAGCTTCCGCCGGCGCCCGAATTTTCCACAAAGACGGCGACGGCTATTTTGGGATCGGTTTTGGGGGCAAAACACACAAACACCGAATGATTTTTGCCGTGGGGATTCTGCGCCGTTCCCGTTTTCCCGCACACTTCTATGCCCGGCACCTGCGCCCGCCATGCTGTTCCGCCCATCCCCTTTGTCGCCATGTTCATGCCCTCTATCGAATATTCGAAATACTTTTCGGCTATGCCGCTGTACTGTTTTTCGTAGTATTCCGGCGCTATCCGTTCGTTTTCCCCCACCGTTTTAACGATATGGGGAATGTAATAGAAGCCTTTGTTGGCGATTAGCGCCGTCATGTTTGCCAGTTGCAGAGTTGTTGCGCCGATTTCTCCCTGTCCGATAGCAAGTGAAATTATGCTTAGCGGATTCCAGCGGTTTACGCCGTAATATCTGTTGTACAGGTTTTTTGACGCCACAATACCCGCCTTTTCGTTGGGAAGATCCACGCCCAGCTGCCGTGCAAACCCGAAGCGCATGACCTTTTCCCTCCATACGGTCAGAGCCGAATCTACCGAAATGTACTTTTTGTTTTCCAGAATATTGCGGAATGCATAACAGTAGTACGCATTGCATGAAACCATTATGGACTGTATGAAATTCACGGGCGAAATGTGTCCGTGACAGGCGACTCCCCTTCCGTACGGATAGTGTCCCGCGCAGTGGCAGGTGGTGTGTGGCGTGAGCGTTCCCTCGTCCAGGCCTATCAGTCCGTTTACAAGCTTGAAAGTGGAACCGGGAGGCTGCGGAGACATTATTGCCCTGTTGAACATCGGCTTTGTCGGATTGGAGGTCAGTTCGGCATAGTTCTGCTGACGGTTCAGTCCCGAAAGCGCTGCCGGGTTAAACGTTGGCGACGAGACCAGGGCAAGGATTTCGCCTGTCGAGGGTTCGATTGCGACTATCGAGCCGAGCTTGTTCTGCATAAGCGTCTGGGCGTATTCCTGCAGATCGGCGTCAATCGAGCAGACCAGGTTTTTGCCGGGGACGGCAGCCGTGTCAAGCCTTCCGTTTTCGAACGATTCGACGACCCTGTTGCGGGAATCGCGCAGATAGATGCTTGTGCCCTTTTTCCCCCGCAGCGCTGTCTCGTATGATTCTTCGACGCCGCTCACTCCGATATAGTCGCCCGGCCTGTAGTAGGCGTTACGGTTGATCGCGGAAGTGTCGGCTTCCTGTATGTATCCCAGTATGTTTCCGCCGATGTTGCGCGGATATGTCCGCAGGGTTCTTACTACGGAATAGAATCCCTAGAACCGGTCGGCTCTTTCGCGGAAGACTGCATATTTTTCAGGCGATACCTGCTTGAGGAACGTAAATGCCCTGTAGTCCCTGTTTTTTCCCAGTCCCTTCAGTATGCTTCCGACTTCCTCTTTTGAGAGCTGGAATACGGCGCACAGTTCGGCGGTGTCCACATTCCTGAGTTCGCGCGGGACGATCATGATGTCGTATGTAGTTACGTTTTCAACTATCAGGTTTCCATTGCGGTCGTATATTATTCCCCTTGCGGGATATTCCACGTCATACCTGAAAGCATTGTTTGTCGCCGTGATTTTATACGATTCGTCGATTACCTGCAGAAAAAAAAGCCTCGCCAGCAGTATGCCGGCAATTGCAGAAATTGTTATTATGATTATGTTCCGCCGAATCATATAATAAGCAGGAACTGAGCGTTAATTCCCGGAGAACCGTAACCGGTTCCCGGTCTTAACCTGTTATACTACTTCCAGTTTTTTAGCAGCCCTGTATATCTTGTCTATCGCATATTCGATCTGTTCCTGCGTGTGTGTAGCCATCAGGGAGAAACGAATCAGCGTGGAGTCGTTCGGTACTGCCGGCTGCACTACCGGATTGATGAATACGCCTTCCTCCATCAGGATTTTCGACATCATGAACGTCTTGTTGTTGTCGCGTATCATGATGGGAATGATTGGCGTGCATGAATGTGCTATGTCAAACCCCAGGGTACGGAATGCGTTGAGGCTGTATTCCGTATTTTTCCACAGCTGTTTGATGTAGTACGGTTCCGTCTTGATGATTTCGAGCGCTGCCAGTGCGCTGGCGGTAGCCGCCGGCGTGGCGCTGGCGCTGAATATCAGCGAGCGGGAGGTGTGCTTGATGTAGTTGATCGTATATTTGTCGGAGGCAAGGAACCCTCCTATCGAAGCCAGTGACTTGCTGAATGTGCCCATGATAATGTCCACGTCTTTGGTCAGCCCGTAGTGCGAGGATACGCCGCGTCCCTGTTCGCCGATTACGCCGAGCGAATGTGCATCGTCCACCATGATATTGGCGTTGTATTTTTTTGCCAGGTCAACGATTTCGGGAAGTCTGGTTATGTCGCCTTCCATGCTGAAAATGCCGTCGACAACAATCAGCTTGACTACTTCCGGCTCGCATCGCTGCAGGACTTTTTCGAGGGATTCCATGTCGTTGTGACGGAATTTCATGGTTTTTGCAAACGAGAGCCGCGCTCCCTCAATGATGGATGCATGATCGAGTTCGTCGAGAATGATGTAGTCGTTGCGGTTGGTTACCGTGGGAATCGCTCCCAGATTGGACTGAAACCCTGTGCTGTAAACCAGAGCGCCGTCCTTGCCGACAAATTCGGCCAATTTCTCTTCCAGTTCGATGTGGATATCCAGCGTACCGTTCAGGTAACGGGAGCCGGCGCATCCGGAACCGTATTTCCTGACGGCGGCAATCGCCGCTTCCTTAACTTTCGGATGGCTGGTAAGTCCAAGATAACTGTTCGAGCCAAACATCAAGGTTTTTTGTCCATCAATATACACTTCGGTATCCTGCTCCGACTGAATCGGGCGGAAATAGGGATATACGCCTGCCGCTTTAATCTTGTCAGGCTCATCGTATTTACACGTTCGTTCTTTTAATATATTCAAATAGGACACGTTACTAACGTTTTTTCTTTATTAAACATAAATCTATGCCGCAATGGCGAGACAAAGGTATTAATTATTTTTGACAATTGATTATTTTCCCAAGTATTTTTTTCCCCGTCCCTGATTTGCGGGTTTATAATCTTACTGTTCAGTTATTTATTTTTTTGCCCTAATCGGCACGCCGCTCCCCGAAAGTTGCAGAAGCTTCCGCAAAAAACAGTCGAAAAATGCGAAATTTCAAGCAGATTGCACAAGTCTTTTTTCCGATATGCCGTCCCTTAGCCATCTCTGAGGCCGGGAGGAGAAATACACTGTGTATTTTTCGTCCAGGAGACTTCAGGAAGGAAAATTCACTCAGATTTTTTGTCCCGGAGTCTCCAGGAAAGAAAAGGGTGTACGACAAAAATCCCTAATAATAAAAAACATAGAAACACTTTCCCACTCAACGAATAGAAACGGGAATGAAAAAAAGTCTGAAAAATGCTTTGCGCGCTTGCCCGAAGGACAAAACAAGTTTGCGGGAAGCTTCGTACTTATATAGAAGCCTGCAACCTTCTCCGAGAAGGCTGACCGGCTCTTTTAGAAGGTTACAACCTTCTCCGAGAAGGTTGATCGGCTCTTTTAGAAGGTTGCAACCTTCTCGGAGAAGGTTGATCGGCTCTTTTAGAAGGTTGCAACCTTCTCCGAGAAGGCTGACCGGCTCTTTTAGAAGGTTACGACCTTCTCCGAGAAGGTTGATCGGCTCTTTTAGAAGGTTGCAACCTTCTCGGAGAAGGTTGATCGACTCTTTTAGAAGGTTACGAAGGACAAAACAGGTTTGCGAGATGGAGGCAAAAGGTCATTTTGTTTGCCGGGATTGCGGGTCAAGCCGTAATCCCGGACGCCATCACATTCACAGCCGTCAATCCGAGTGAATTCCGGATGCTGTCCTTTCGATTAGAATCCCGCTTCGGTCAGAAAAGGGAGGGGGGAGGACAGTAATTTTGTTTCATCCGATCAAACTTTTTTATCTTTATGGCGTTTTACTGTAAAAATGTAGATTCATGAAGAAATTAAAGTATTTAGAAATCATATCAATTGCCGGCGGACTGCCGGTGGAACTGCCGATGACAAACCGTCCGTACCTGGAGACTGCTGTTGCAGTCGGGACTTTCGATAAAGCATATACAGGATATTAAAACCTGGAGTAATGTAAAAGCATCCGAAACATTGTGTAAGTCTTTACAGTTAAAGAAATTTTGACGCAAAGATACATGGAAAACTGCGGAACCCTGCGGGGGGTTCAGTGTGGAGCTTTGCCCTGATTTGGAATTTATAATTGAGAAAAATTGCTTATGGACAGAGAAAAGAGAAAGCAGTAATTCCGGTACAGATTCCGGCGGACGGTGAAATGATATATCCGTTCACAAGATTAAAACAGTTAAATCTATTAAGAAATTAAAACATTTTAAAATGAATAGTAAAAAAGCAATCAAATTGAAGGCGTTGTCGATTGCCCTTGCGGCAACAGTATGCGCATACTTCACCGTCTTCATTTCCTGCAGTGAAGACAGGGGCGGAGGGGCGGTTCACGATCCCTCGAAGCCGGTAGTACTTACATCGTTCATGCCCGATTCGGGGCGGATTTCGGAGATGGTGCTTCTGGACGGCAGCAATTTCGGAACGGACACGTCCAGGATAAGGGTCTTTTTCAATGCAAAAAGAGCCAGGACGCTTGCTTCCTCCGGGACGAGGATTTTAGCCCTTGTGCCGCGCCTGCCAGGGGATACCTGCGTCGTGACAGTGGAAATCGGAGGAAAACAGTACACTTACGACGACTTTTTCCGCTACAAAATCGAAGCATCCGTAACCACGCTGGCGGGCGACGGGACAAATGCCCTGCTGACGACATCGCTGGACAAGTCGCAGCTGCGTCCCGTATATATCGGCGCCGACAAGGACTACAACATCTTCGTGTCGATAGAAAACAACAGCGGAATGCTGGTTAAACTGAACGAGGCGGAAAACTCGATCGTTGTCCTGGCAACAAACGAGCAGGGAATGACGCCGCGGTTTCAGCCGAACGCGCATCCCGCGACGGGCGTGATAATGCTTGGAGCTGAGGGAGAAGGTAACCGCGACCGTTTCCTCACCCTTGATCCGAAAGCGGAATGGGTGCCAAAGATGAGGTTCATAAAGAACTGGAAACTGAACAGGTTTTCACTTCCGGACAAAGGCAATCCGGAGATACACTATCACTGCCTGTACTGCAAAGCCGACGGCTATCTTTATACCCGCTACACCGGAGGGCAGATCGTCAGGATCGACTCCAAAACCTGGGACGCCGAAATAATATACGAGACAAAGAGCGGAATAGCCTACGGCATGGCATTCCATCCCGTCCGCACAAGCGAGCTGTGGATAGGTTACGGTCATTCGCAGGGAGAACTCTCGAACAGTCTCTGTATGCTGGACGTGCTCAATCCGGAGACAACATTCAAAAAGCTGTCGGGCGCCACCAACGGCGGACACCGCGACGGGCGGATGGATCAGGCGCAGTTCTACCATATCCGGCAGATGAACTTCGACGCCGACGGAAACCTGTACGTGGGAGACAGTGGAAACCACTGCATACGCAAAGTCGATACCGACAACATGATGGTGGAAACCATTATCGGGATACCAAACAAGTCGGGCTTCAAGGACGGGAACAAGGACGAGGCGATGTTTAAGGATCCGCACGGAATCGCCACGGACCCCGACGGAATAATATACGTAAGCGACTATAGCAACAACCGTGTAAGAAGAATAGCAATTGAATAGTTAAGAACTGAGAACTAAAAGTTAAGAGTTATGAATAAATATAAAAATAAATATAAACTGTTTTTTGCATGTTTTGCACTGCTTTTTTTGCTGATATGCCAGAGGCTTCCGGCACAGCAAAAGACCGACTATGTCATCGAAGGCACAGTGTATGACGAGACGGGAGCCATTTTCGAAGGCGTTACCTTATATATTAAGGACAGGGTAACTCTGGGTTCGCTTACCGACTCCGAAGGCAGGTTTTCAATTAAAGCCTCGCGCGGAAACACCATCGTGTTTTCGTTTCTGGGATACGAACCGACGGAATATTTAGTGATCGAGGAAAAGAAGGACCTGAAAATAAATCTTGCAGTATCGGCTCAGGAAATGGACGAGGTAGTTGTCGTGGGACTGGGAACGCAGCGCAAGATTTCGGCGGTGGGGGCGATAAGCTCCGTAGATGCCAAAGAACTGCAGGCGCCGTCGCCGTCCATTGCCAACATGCTTGGCGGCAGGGTTTCCGGCATCATCTCCATGCAGTACAGCGGCGAGCCGGGCAAAAATCTTGCCGAGTTCTGGGTACGCGGCATCGGCACCTTTGGCGCCAACAGCAGCGCGCTGGTGCTGATAGACGGGCTTGAAGGCGATCTCAACTCGATCGACCCCGCCGACGTGGAAAGCTTTTCCATACTCAAGGACGCTTCGGCGACAGCCGTTTACGGCGTGCGCGGAGCCAACGGAGTGGTGCTCGTTACCACAAAGCGCGGAGTGGAAGGCAAGCTGCAGATAACCCTGCGCAGCAATTTCTCGCTCTCGCACATCGTGCGTCTCCCGAAATATTTGAGGGCATACGACTATGCCGTGCTGGCTAACGAGGCGTACGGGATGCGGGGCGAAGACCCCCGCTACAGCGATATACAGCTGAATGTCATCAGGGATGGCCTCGACCCCGACCTGTATCCCGACGTGAGCTGGCAGGACGAAGTACTGAGAAGGAACTCGTTCAAGCAGACCTACTTTGCCAGCGCCAGCGGAGGCGGAAGCATTGCCCGCTACTACGTAAGCCTTGGCATGTCCGACGAATCCGCCGCCTACAGAGCCGAGAAGAGCAATCCATACGCATCCAACGCGGGATACAGCACGTATTCCTTCAGGATGAATCTCAATATCGACCTGTCGAAGACCACGGAACTGTATTTCGGCACCGACGTGTTCATGTCCGTCAACAACCGTCCCGGTCAGGCGAACACCGACTATGTCTGGCAGGCGCAGTCGCGTCTCACGCCACTGATGTTCCCGACAAGATACTCGAACGGACAGCTGCCCGCCGGTGGCGCCGATACGCCCATGTTTTCGCCCTACGTGCTCATCAACCACACGGGCAAAAGCTCCGAGCAGATCAGCAAGTCCCTCCTGACCATGGCGGTCAACCAGAATCTCTCCGCGCTTCTCGAAGGACTGAAGCTCAGGATTCAGGGCGCGTACAACCGCGACGGCGCCCTGACCGAACGCCGTTTCACCGTTCCGCCGCTTTACAGGGCATTCGGACGGAACAGCAGGGGAGACCTGATTACCCGCCGGCAGGTCGAAGAGGAAAAAGTGAGCTACAGATACTCCAGTCAGGGATACCGGAAGTTTCATTTCGAAGGGACTTTGAACTACGACCGGGCATTCGGCTATCATCGCGTGGGAGGCTTGATTTACTACAATATCAGCGACCAGCAGAACACCAACGACATGACAAGCAGCCTGGGGGCTATTCCGGTCAGGTATCAGGGCGTCTCCAGCAGGCTCACCTACGGATACAACGACACCTACATGATAGACCTTAACTTCGGGTACACCGGAAGCGAGAATTTCACTCCGGGCAAACAGTACGGGTTTTTCCCCTCCGTTGCCCTTGGCTGGGTACCCACGGGGTACCGCTGGGTGAAGGATCACGTGAAATGGCTGAGTTTCCTCAAACTGAGAGGTTCATACGGGATAGTCGGCAACGACAGGATAGGCGGCACGCGTTTCCCGTACCTGACAAGGGTAAAGACTGGCGGCACCTCGCCCTGGGGAGCCTCGGGCGGGGTCGAAACGGTATCCGTGACCCGTGTAGGCGCCGACAATCTGGTCTGGGAAAAGTCCGTCAAGTCGAATATCGGCTTCGACGCCCGGCTGTTCAGCGAAAAGCTGTCCCTTACAGTGGACTTCTACAACGACCAGCGGGACGGCATCTTCCAGGAGAGGCTTCAGATTCCCGAATACGTGGGACTGACAAACAATCCCTACGGCAATGTCGGCAGAATGAAGAGCTGGGGATCAGAGGGAAACATATCCTTCTCGCAGGACATAAATAAGGACATGAGTTTCACCCTCCGCGCCAACTATACCTTTTCGCAGAATCTGATCCAGAACTGGGAAAGGCTGAACGAAAAGTATCCGTACAAGGAATGGCACGGGCAGCCGCTGAGCGGAATGCGCGGACTGCAGTGTCTCGGATTTTTCAGGGACGAAAGCGACATCCGCTACAGTCCGAAGCAGACCTGGGGAGACGTGAAGCCCGGAGACCTTAAATACAAGGACATCAACGGCGACGGCAAGGTAGATTCGGACGATATTGTCCCGCTTACATTCAGGGACATGTACCCGCTGCTGATGTACGGGTTCGGAGGAGAATTCCGCTACAAAAACATCTCGGTCGGCGTCCTGTTCAAGGGAACGGGAAAGGTGGACTATTACCGCAACGGCTGGGGATACATACCTTTCCAGGGAGGCGAAACGGGAAACATACTCGAACAGTTCAGAGACCCCGCCACGCGCTGGATTCCGAAAGAGTACGCCGCAGCCCACGGCATCAACCCGGCTCTGGCGGAGAATCCGAACGCGCTCCTGCCGCGTCTGCAGTACGGAAACAACAGCAACAATTCGCAGACCTCGGATTTCTGGAGGGGCGACGCCCGCTACCTGCGCCTCCAGGAAATTGCCATCAACTACAATCTCAAGAACGATTTCCTGAGAAGGCTGGGGATCGCTTCCGTCGATGTGATGCTGGTGGGAAACAACCTGTATGTCTGGGACAGGGTTAAGATATTCGACCCCGAACAGGCAAACAAGCTGGGAGAAGTGTATCCAATCCCCTCAGTCTACAGCCTGCAGCTGTATATCAGATTATAATCTTAGAGTAAGACCTTAAAGTCTTTAAAGACTTTAAAGTCCTTTTATCAAAATTAAAAATAAACGAAGAATATGAACAGTATATTAACAGGAAAAAAGCGCTCCCCACTGAAGTTTACGGGAGTTTTATTGATGGCAGCGGTACTCTTTTCATGCAATTACCTCAATATAGACCGCTATATTGACGAGGAGATGAAACTGGATTCCATCTTTGCAAACAAAAGGTACATCGAAGCATACATGTGGGATGCGACAAGCCGTTTCCCCGACGAGGGAGCCATTTTCGGCGGAGGCAGCATGTACACTCCGGGACCGATGGCTACCGACGAGGCATTCTGCCTTTTCGGCTCGGGCGAGTTTCTGGGAATGGCATACGTCATCGGCGAACTGAACGCCGACAATCTCGGTTCGCTCAACCGGTGGAAGAGCTACTATCAGGTAATACGCCAGTGCAATACCATTATGGAGCGCATCGACGAGGCGCACGACTGGACAAACTACGAACGGACGCGCATACTGGCATACACGCGGTTTATCCGCGCATACGCCTATTATAATCTCATGATGAACTGGGGACCCGTGGTGCTTCTGTACGACGAAATCCCCGACAACAACGAGGAGATGATATATTACGACCGTCCGCGCGACCTCTACGACGAGTGCATGGACTACGTCTGCGGCGAATTTGAGGAAGCGGCAAGGAATCTGCCCGAAAGGGCGCCGTCCATAATGGAATACGGATACCCGACCAGGGGAGCGGCTTACGCTCTGGTGGCGAGGCTGAGGCTGATGCACGCAAGTCCGCTGTTCAACGGCGGCTCCGCGGCAAGGATATACTTCGGAAACTGGACGCGCAAAACCGACGGGAAACACTATATCTCCCAGACGTCCGATCCGAAACGCTGGGCAGTAGCGGCGGCGGCGGCAAAACGGGTCATGGATCTGACAATCGACGGAATGCCCGCATACAGGCTGCATACGGTGGAGGCGGACGAAAACACTCCGCCGCTTCCGGCAAATGTTGCCGATCCCGACTTCCACAAGCCCTTTCCCAACGGAGCCGCGGGAATCGATCCCTTCCGCTCGTACTCCGAAATGTTCAACGGCGAAACGGTCATGACCGTAAACCCGGAATATGTCTGGGCAAGAAACTCCCCGACACTCCGGAACTATACCCAGCACTCGTTCCCCGTCGCCAACGGCGGATGGAACGGAATGTGCGTTACCCAGAAAATCATCGACGCCTACGAAATGGCGGACGGACGCTCGAGATCCGACGCAAGCGCCGACTTCCCGTACTCCGAAACGGGATTCTCCGAATCGCAGAAGTCATTTTCCGGATACAGGCTTAACGCCGGCGTTCAGAACATGTATGTCAACCGCGAGATGCGCTTCTATGCGTCGATAGGCTTCAGCGAATGTTTCTGGACAAACTCGTCGACAAGCGACAACACGCACAAGAATCTTACGGTTACGTACTATACCGATTCCCCGAACGGAAAGTCCGGCGCGCCAAACCCTAACGACCATCCGATTACGGGCTACGTTCTCCGGAAATACGTGAATCCGGTTGATGCGTGGACAGGCACGGCAGCCAGGCGTCTCAACAAGGCGTTTCCGATAATACGGTATGCCGAAATCCTGCTTTCGTACGCCGAAGCGCTCAACAGTCTCGGAGGAGAGAGCTATACTCTTGAAATCAACGGCGTCTCCCAGACATTTTCCAGAGACATGAACGAGATCAAAAAGGCGATCAATCAGGTGCGCTACCGTTCCGGTCTGCCCGGACTGACGAACGCCGAGCTTGCCGATGCGGATCTTGTCCTGGACAAAATCAAGAAGGAACGCATGCTGGAGTTTCTCTACGAGAACCGCCGCTATTTCGACGTGCGCAGATGGGGAGACTACGAGGAGTCCGAAAACCAGCCGATCATGGGCATGAATACTGCCGCGACAAAGGACTCGTACTATCAGAGAGTGCTGCCCGCAAGTACGCGAATAACAAACAGGATCGTCAACAGGAAGATGCTTTTCATGCCGATTCCGAAGACGGAAATGAAACGCCTGCCGTCGTTCGACCAGAACCCGGGATGGTAGATGGGAGTTAAGAGTTAAGAGTTAAGAACTAAGAGTTAAGAGTTAAAAGTTATAGAAATGAGATATTTTAAGATAAAAATATTAATGCTTGTCGCGGGCATAACACTGTGCTCCTGCGACAGGGACGAACTGTTCAACAGGGAACAGTACAAGAAGATGTTTGCTCTCCTGAGCGCGGACGGATTCAATATCTTCGCCGAGGAGCATGATCTTAAACTGGCCGAATCGCCGGGCTTTGTTTCGGCGGTCTGCGGCGGCTCGCTGCCGACCGAAACGGATATCAATATCACAATGGTCGAGGATGGGGACTTGCTGCTGCAGTACAACAGAAGCAATTTCGATGTGGACGAAAGCAAGTACGCCCGCTGGCTTCCACGCGAAAAGTATGACATCGACAGCTACAGCATCACGATCAAAGCAGGCGAGAGCATCGGACTTATGCCCGTAACTGTGCACCCGAGCGGACTTTCGCCCGATTCGATCTACTTCATTCCCCTCCGCGCGGACAGATTCACCGCATACGAGCTGAATCCAGATAAAAGCAGTGTGCTGTACCGTGTGTTCCTGAAAAACTATTATGCCACGAACAGGACGGATACATACTACAGCTATCGCGGCAAGCGCAACGACGTCAATGTCATGGGAAGCAAGCGGGTTTTCCCGGTAAGCGGAAACAGCGTGAGGATCATGGCGGGCGACATCACTTTCGAGCCGAAGGTGAACGTCATCAACAGCGGATCTGTTCTGCTGACCGTCGATGAAAACGACAGTGTGCGGATAGAGTCCTGGAAAGGCCTGGAGGTTACCCGTGTCAACGGCGACCCCGATTATCCCAACACTTTTCTGATTTATGACGACGGGTACAAAACGTACAAGACTTTTCTCCTCCGCTACGATTATGTTTATGATGGAACGAAGCATTCCATGCGTGAGGAGTTGAGGCTTGAATTTAGGGAGGAAAATGAATAATAAACACTGCAATTTGTTAATGATATGAAAACAGGTAAATATTTCAGCATTTTTCATGCCGCTATTTTGTGTCTGCTGTGCGGATGCGCGCGGTATCCAGCATACGAGATAACGAATCCGCCCTTTGTGAACAGGACTTCCCTGAACATGTACATCGGCGACACGGTGCAACTCACTGCCAGCCCGCTTGGCGAAAGTTTTGTCTGGTCAAGCGAGAACGCGGAGGTCGCCAGCGTAAGCCTGACAGGCATGGTGAAGGCGCTCGGCGAGGGACTTTCGTCCATTACCGTCAAGTCAAGCGGCGGAGAGGCGAATGTCGATGTCAGGGTCAGGACGTTTGTTCCCCTGACGGATATAAGGCTGTCAACGGATTCGGTGAAGCTGTATGTCGGAGACAGGATGCAGATATGGGCATATCCCGTGCCCGACGATGCTTCGGATGTCGTGCTGTCGTGGCGCTCGGATAATCTCAATATCGCCACTGTTGACGGTAACGGGACGGTAACAGCCGTCGCAAAGGGAGTGTGCGCTGTTACTGTCGGTTTCGATTCTATCGAAAGGATTGTAGTCGTCAGCGTGCCCGAACTCTACAAGTGCGACAAGACGGAATGGTCGATCGAAGTGTCCGACCAGAGGGCAGACGACGGCGGCGGAAAGGACAAAGTGATCGATGGCGATTACGGAAACGGCGGATTCTGGCACTCGCAATGGGGCCCCAACGTCGCATGTCCCCACTGGGCGGTCATCGACATGAAAAAGCCGGTGGAGATAGGCCGGATTGTATGCCAGCGGCGCAATAACGGCGACACTAAAACGCTGCAGTATTTCGTGGGCGACAGTCCCGACGCTAACGCCGGCAACTGGATAAAGCTTGTGGAAGGAGCTTACGCTTCCAACAAAGCCGACCATACTCTGACGCTGGACGCCCCGACGCCCCTCTCCGGACGGTATCTCAAACTCGTGCTACCCGATTCGTTCAGAGACCCGTACACCGCAATCTGCGAAATAGACGTTTACGGATTTATATACTGATTGTAAAGGTACGCTTGCATAAAAAACCTGACAGTATGGACTGTCAGGTTTTTTTTATTGCGACTGCCGGCAAAATTAATACAGCACAACTCGACAATGGAGGTGAAAATTGATGAATATAGTAATAATAAAGAATATGTATACTTTTTTCAAGATATAAGGGAAGTAATTTTCGGATTCCTGAGATTAATCAGGAGATTTATTTGCCGGCAGTTCGGAACTTTGGACTCCAAAATCCGTATCGTCGGCGACCTGCCGACCGGCGACTACAAACTGAGCATTACCATACAGTACGGCAAAGGAACGGAACTGCTCAAGAAACCGAGAACATATACGTTTGATTATGTGCTCGTCGTGTAATACAGTCAGGACAAAGACCGGAGCCTCCTTTACTCAGGCCTCGAACTGCTTCCTTCGAGGCTCGGATGCCGTTTCCGTCGAGGCTCGGATGCCGTTCGATCGGTGAAGACGGGGCTGTTCCATCCGAAACTGCAGCAACCGTCAAGGGGATGTCCAAAAAGTCAATCACATTGTCATTGCGAGCGAAATGACGCTTGGTCAGGACATATACTCTATCTCATTATAATCTTGAGATAAAGTGCTTTGTATAGTATGCTTAATGGTTGCTATTCGATTGTAACATGTGGTGATGAGAGAAATGGTCATTATGGTAAAACTTTTCAAGCGTACGTAAAATCCTGAATGTTTCAATGACGAATGATCGACAGTTTTTTATAAAAGCCGGCTTTTCCATCTCTTCTCCGGACAACGCTCCCCTGTCCATTAAGTCAGGCATTTTTACACTCCATTCAAACAGTGGCAGGAGGCTAATCCCTGTCTGTATGGCCATTAATATGGCTGTCTGAATGACAGGCAGTGAATATGTATGCCGTAATGGCGCTTTACTGTCTTTGATTTTCAGCTTATTATGATCTTTTGAAAAACGTCTCTGGTTTTTTTTAAATCGGACTCATATTTATCTGC
>JAIRZR010000292.1 GCA_031267155.1 Prevotellaceae bacterium
GTGTGTGTGTGTGTGTGTGTGTGTGTGTGTGTGTGTGTGTGTGTGTGTGTGTGTGTGTGTGTGTGTGTGTGTGTGTGTGTGTGTGTGTGTGTGTGTGCAAAAATCATGCCAAAGCGGTCAAAATCATTCAAATAATCGGAACAATTTTCTGTTTCCATTATCCAAACTCCAGATGTTAAAAAGCATTTTACAATAAACATTTTCTATTTTTATTCGTTATTCTTTCTAAAATTTCGGCAAAGGTAATGGATGTTTTTTTACAAAAAACAAAATGTTCATTTTTTTAATAAATTTTAACGAAATTTAACGGGTGTAACAGAGTTATATAACAATAAGCAGGAATAATCACGATTTCCTTTAATTTCTGCGCCATAATAATTGTTTCTTTCCCCAAAGCTGTCAAATAATATTTGTAAGATTTTCCGACTTTTTTAATCAATCCGAGTATTCTCAATCTTTTATACCACGCGCGAGGCAGTTTTGTGCATTGCAGACTGACGCCGTAAGGCGTCAAATATAGATAACCCCGAACAGGCGCAGCGCAGTTCGGGGTATAGCATACATCTCTCCACAACTCCGTAAGGAGTTGAATCAAGCAACAGTTTTTCCCATCAAATTCGCGGGGAATTGAACTCCTTCGGAGTTCTGACGGAGCTTGGAGGGTTTGCCCCGAGCTACGCTACGCTTCGCTTGCACGGGGTTATCAAAATTGGACGCCTGCGGCGTCAAAAAACACGAAGCATCTCCACATTTTTATATCACAATTTTAGCCCGCGCACAGTATAACAAGTCCACTTAGTATCTGCCCGAAAACCCCGATTTTTTTCATTTCAGGTATTTTGGTCAGCAAAAAAAGGCACATTCTTCGCCCGATATTTTGTTTTTTTGATAGAAAAGTCATCTGTAGATGCAAAAACGAGGTAAACAAGTCTCAACTTAGAGTTAAAGGGCTTAATATGTTGATGTTAGGACATAGGTATCCCTTCCATTTCATAAAAAATGCTTGAATACCGTCTCAGGCAGTTTTTTGAGCAGAAGTTCTTTTCGTTTATAGTCAGCCTGTAGTTTCCGACCGATGCAACAGAGATTATAGGCACAGACGGCCAAAGCGACATATCTGTTAAAGTTTTTTTCACTCCTGTCGGGCCTGTCGGGACAACGGGATAACCCCCTTGTTTATCAGGACGTGGACGTATTATAGAACTGGAATGTTTAGCGTCTGCTTGCCTTCTTTTAAATTGAAGATATTTATCTTCCTGAATATTTTCTTTCATATCTTAAAAATGTTAAATTTTATTGTGTTTATTCATACTTTACAATTCAATATTTTCAACATCCGTACTCTCGCCGCCAGTCTTTTTCTTTGCCACAATCCCCGCATGTCTCCGGTAATTAACAGCATACTGATTAATCTGCGCATTGAGCAAAGATGCGATTTGTTCCAGAGCGGACTTCGTAGCATCATCAAACGGCATGAGCAACATCCCGTTGGCGATTTGACACAGTACATCGAAGGATTTGTTTGCTTTTTCGGAAAGTTTTCCAAGCGTACCGCTTTCGCGTCTGGCTTCCTTTGCATTGGCGCGGGAGGCATGAAGCGTTTCAAACTCCGTATTCTCCCTGTCGAGTCTGTTTACTAATGACGCCAGTCCGAACAGATTCAGACCGGTTTCATTTTTGCGCAGGTCTGCTATCATGTTGCGGAGATAACTCGTTTCAGCCTGATAGTTTTTGCGTGGCGCATCCCTGTAAGCATATGCGATAAACTGCAGTATGCGGGCGGCTTCCTTTTCCCTGTCGTTTTGAGGAAACTTGAAATGATAATCAATTCGGCTGATTAGCTGGACAGTTGTACCGTCGCGTCTGTCGTCTTTAAGCGTCAGTTCATCCGTTTCGATAGACTTGCTTTTCCTGTCAAATTCAGCATCTAAGGCGACAGCGTCCGACCTGTATGCTTCAAAAGCAGGGGAAATCCCGCTCACCTGCGATGCAATCAGGTCTATCTGTCCTGTAGCGTCATGATGAAACTGCACATTCTGCGCAATCGTGATGTGCGTTAGCAGTGATTTGTATCCGTCAATTTTAGTACTCATATATACATTCTAATTTAAAAGTTCATAAATACGGACGCAAAGTAAATGATTTTTTATTTACAATGCAAAAAAATTTTTTACCCACTCCCAAACGATGTTATGCAACATAAAAAATACGCCTGTTTTTATCGTGAAAAAATGGATTGAATCTTCCAGTAGCCGTTCTGTTTCGCCCGAAAATAAAGGGAAAAATAAGATTTTCCAACTGCTTTTTACCACGAAAAAAATTGCTGCGAAAAAAAATCTATTTTTTTCGTCGCGAAAGCACATAAATCAAGTTTGTTTGAACCCGGTTCATTACGAAAATAGTCGTGGCAGAAAATAATCATACGTTTTCGTCGCGAAAAGGCATGAATCAAATTTGCAGGATGCCGTTTCGTCGCGAAAAAACATGAATCAAAACTGTCTGAACCGTGATTCGTATGATTATGGGATTACCGTGATTTTCTTTGAATCAGGAAAATTATGTAATCCTATAAATCAAAGTTCGGACAGCGAATCCCCGTATCCGGTGCGCCTGATAATGGAAACAGTCTATAGAAACAACCGGAAAAGAATAAGACACGGTATATTCTGAAGGGGCTTTATTCGCATAATGACCTGCTGTTTTTCCATTTGCAGCTGAAAAATTTCTCCACGGTATCGTTTAACATTGACTGTATTGTTTTCAAGACAGTCGATAAAAAAGTGGCGAAGCGCACTGCCATTCAGGAACAGGTGATTGTTCCGCTTCGCTCATACAATCAAATGATATGCGTTGCCGGAAACGGCGGGGAACGGACGGTGTTTACTCTGCCGAAATTCACAGTCCCGAAGGACAGGCATCGATCTGTCGAACTATTCCGGATAGGCAGGCGACACTGTCAGGATTGAAGCGGACGATGACACTGTGGTTAAGTACGTACATGTCAGCATTATTAGTGCAGACGGCACTCTGATAGAGGAAGGTCAGGCATGCCCAGATATCTCGGGATATGTCTGGGTTTACACTGCCGAACAGAATAACGACAGTTTTAATTACGGCAAAATCATTGTTTCGATATCCGATCTGCCGGGTAATGTGGTAGAGGAACTGAAGGAATTTTGAATTTTGAATTGCGCGATGCGACGGAAAATAAAAAATCCCCTGAACGGGAAAATCGGGGTTCGGACTTCAACCTGCAGTTTAGGCGAATCACAAAATGATCACCGAAGGATCACCGAAGAATCGACAAATGAATTAGCAATAACTAAAAGTTTAAGTTACCGGATACGAAAAACGATTGGTCGAAATCCTTACGAAAGCGCAGGAAAGTGACGAAGAAATAAGAATAGAAGTAATTAGCAAACAGGAAATGATTTAAGCACAATATAAGGCAAGACCTGCAAAGCCGTAAGAGCAGGAAAAATAAATAAAATTAAGTTAAAATGAATCAGACTGAATTTTTAGAAAAAAGAGAAAAATGGCTAAACGAAGTAAGCGACGAATGCCATGAATTTGCATCCAAAATCGATTTGGATTTTTATGTTTTCCAGACGCCATGCGACAGGTACAGTCCAAAACTGCTGATAATCGGCATCAATTCGGGCGGAAGCAAGTCGTATAAAGAGGCGCTGAAAGGAAAAGGGTACGATAAGAGACCGGCAAGCGATTTGGCTTACAAAGAAAATACCCTTGTCGAAAAACCGGACTGGGAAAGGGAAGCAGGCTTAAAAGGCAGCGATGTGATGCGGGACAATCTGCAAAAAGTGTTTAACGGGGACAATAATCTCGATATTCTAAAGGAAACCGTAATGATGAACATGCTTTATTTCAATACTGATGACATAAACAAAGTCAAAGTTGAAATCCGGAAATACTGCATTGATAAGACACTGGAATTTATAGATATCCTTAATCCGCAAAACATACTGTTCTTTACGGGTGATAAAGACAAATTAAAAAGTTACGGTGTAAAAAATATCGTGGAAAAGGAATACTTTATTAAGCAGGGTATTTTAGCCGGTCGTACAGTATATGCTATTCCCAGTTATGGATACTATATAACGCTTATTCGCATGAAAACAGCGCTAAAATGGGTAAATCATTAAGCGGGATTATTAATTTTTAAAATACATATAATATGTCAGAAAATTCTCAAACACAGAATGGAAGTCCTGTATTTATAGTTCAGGATAAGAAAAGCAATGGAGTCGGTACTGCAGGTTTTGTCCTTGCGCTTATCGGGCTTATTTTTTGCTTTGATAGTTTAAGCGAATTGAAAATTCTCCCTATACGCAGTGTAGATTCTAAAGATTCTACACTGCATTGGAGAATTAATAAAGTTGATTGTAACAATTATTTGTTTAAGTATATATGAAATACATTCTTATAATATTTGGTGGATTTGGTATGCCTGAATTCATCCTATTTTTTTTAGTTCCGATTATCATCGTCATTCTTACTGTACGGCTTTCTGAATCATCACGTTCTGTACAAAAGAGTGATGATGATATGTCAGAAAATCATCAAACACAAAACGGGAATCCTGTAATTATAATTCGGGATAGAAGCAATGGAGTTGGTACTGCGGGTTTTGTATTCGCGCTTTTAGGAGTGGTTTTTTGCTGGGCCCCAATACTTAATTGGATTCTTTGTATTACAGGACTTGTTTTATCAATTAATGGCTGCGATAAAGAGCCTAAAGCTTTGGCTACTGCGGGAGTTGTTATCTCAGTTATTAGGTACATATTTGATAGCTATCACTTTATCATAATCTGTAGATAAGTATAGTGATGAGAACAAACTCATTTTGAAGATGTAGAAGCAAAAATGAGAATGGAAATATTAAAGGATGAAATAAACAGATGAATATTCCGATAAAACTCCATTATAAGTGAAACAGTTAATAATAAATCGTATGAGACACATAATTTATTTTGTGTTTACGGAAGACATTCGTGTACACTATATACTGGACATCATGGGAACGGCAATTGTGGAAAAGGTCGGCGACTGTATCGAATCGAAACTGGAAAAATCCTTGCCAGATATGCTTCATACACACCGTTTCAGCCCGGGATACTGCAGCTGGCATCTGACCGAACAGCGGAATTTTTTTTCCCTGCTGGGAGATCGTCCCTGCGGCATTAGCCTGTCGGACGTTTGTCTGATGAACCCAATCAAATCAATCAGCGGAATCATAGGCGTTGGAAAAGAAGTGCAAACCCGAAAATATGCCTGCCAGTATTGCGAACTCGAAACTTGCTATAAACGGAAAAAATAAAGATATTTTAGCAATAGCGGGGGTGCATCAGGAAACCGCACACTCGCGTTAGTGGTGGACGACACACTCGTTCAAGTGTCGGTTTCAGTTGTATTCTCAAGAATTGTTGATATCTGAGGCAAGGTAAATAATCTAATAAATAAAATCATATAAAAATGTTGTCGTGTTTTTACAGTTGTCGCCTGCGATTACCTTCAACTGTCTTTTCCTGCCTTTTTGATCCATTTGTTTTTTATCGAAGATATAAGTCATTGAATTTGTTTTGGGATCGTGTTCGAACAGAACCCATTTCCCGTCGATATAGCCGTTGCACGATTCTATACCCGAAATATTGTCGCTTACGCTGACAGTCAGCTTGGTCGAAGCGCTGAAATTATTGCCCTTTGCATTGACCGATACCTTTGGCGGAACTGTATCGACGGATATAAAGTATTTGCCGAATGAAGATATTTCCGCAGCAAGAAACCCGTTTGCATCGAACCTTCCGCCACAGTGGGAGATGCTTTCGTCCCTGTTCTGTCTGGCGATATATGCATGTTCCTTCAGGTGCGGAGGCAGATCTGAAGGCTTGATTTTTAGCTTTATCACATTGTGCAGGGGGATATTTTCGTATCCGAGATTCCATAAGGACGAATATGCGTCCGCTTTCTCGCTTTTGGCTGACTTGAATAAGGCGTCGCTGTACAGTGATTCAGGTTCGATATACAGTTCCAGGCCGTCTTCGTAGTATTCGAAAGCGCTGTTCCAGTGCATGGTAATGAATTGCGCTGCATTTGCCGTCTGGTGTTTTGTAGCCACCTTCGAGCTTTTCCTGATTTTGAAATCAGCCACGCTTTTATTCAGTAAATCGTCGAACAGTTCGATTCTTATACTGTGAGACAGAGTATCTTTCAGGATTATTAATCCGTTATTTCTGACATTTTCGTAAAACGGCGTTTTGTTTCCCTCCTCCCTGTATGTTTTGATATATGTAAATTTGTTGTCAATAAGCTCGTCGTAAGCTATAAAACTGTTAATGTATCTGGTGTATTTAAATTCAAATCCATCCATCTTGAAACTGTAGAACAGCTCGTTGTCGATATATGCCTTCATCTGGTATATGCCGTGTCTGCTTGTGTTCCCGGGCTGATAATCGTTTGCGTTTATGCCGATAAATACGGGATTGCAGACCTCGAATACCGAAGTTTTTACGGGGACATATTTTGTTTCCCTCTTAACCGCCGCTTCCGCTTTCAGGAGGCGCGGGCGCGTAACGTCGTTTATGCTGTCCAGCGTGAAAACGGCAATGCGGTGAAACACCGGGGGCATGTCGTCCACAGGAGTGATGTAACCCTTTGATACAATGTTGAAGGGCGCCTGAAGTTCGGATTCCCGTATCTCGAAGTGCAGATGTGCGCCAAAAGACGAGCCTGTATTTCCGGCGTAAGCTATCAAATCGCCCTTTTTGACGGGCAGCAAAGTCGTATCGGTATAGTCGTTTACGTGAAACCGCTGTCTGCTGTACTGATATTCTTCCACATATTCCGCAATTTTCCCTGCAAACCTGTCGAGATGGGCATATACCGATGTATGCCCGTCAGGATGTTCGATATACAGCGCCTTTCCGTATCCGGTACCGCTGACGTAAATCCTCGAGACATGTCCAGCCTCTATCGCGTAAACCTTGGCGCCCGATGTTCCTCCAACTCTCAAATCTATTCCCGAATGAAAATGGTTGGACCTTAATTCCCCGAAGTTTGCAGACATAGACAAAACCCTGTCCAAAGGGAAACGATAGTCCTGCGCATACACTGAAAAAAATAGGGATGAAAAAAATATCAAAACAACTGTCTTTTTTAAAATCATACTTATCAAGTTTACAAATCAGGGCGCAAAATTAGATGAAATTGTTCTAAAAAAAAAAACCGCCCTTGCCGGGGCGGTTTTTAGTATATCAGGAAATGATTTTTATTACTTTAATGATTTAACTATAGCCTCAAATGCTTGAGGTTGATTCATTGCGAGGTCTGCTAATACTTTGCGGTTCAACTCGACATTGTTCACAGCCAGTTTACCTATGAATTGCGAATACGTTAATCCGTAGGGACGTACTGCTGCATTGATACGCTGTATCCACAGGGAACGGAAATTCCGTTTTTTTGTCTTGCGGTCGCGATATGCGTATGTTAAACCTTTTTCGTAAGTATTTTTTGCTACAGTCCACACATTGGCGCGGGCCAGAAAATAACCTCTGGTTTGCTTTAAAATTTTCTTTCTTCTTGCTCTTGAAGCAACTGAATTTACTGATCTTGGCATAATCTTTACTATTTTTTGGGGAGCAGGCGACTTCGTTTTTTATAGAAATACTTTTCGTATGCCGTGCTTCCGGGTTAAAACTAAAAAAACTCTTTACAATTTTACACTTTACATTACTAACAACTTTTTAACACGAGACTTATCCACGTCGGAAATGACTCCGAAATAGGTCAAATTACGTTTTTGTTTCGTTGTCTTCTTTGTCAAAATATGCCTTTTATAGGCATGTTTGCGCTTAATTTTTCCTGTTCCGGTTACATCGAAGCGCTTTTTTGCACCGGAATTTGTTTTCATTTTTGGCATCTTTTTAAATATTAATTATTATCCTGATATTCATTTCTTTTTGGGCTTGGGTATAATTATTATAGTCATACGCTTCCCTTCCAGTTTAGGCATAAATTCGATTTTGCCTATATCCTCCAAATCGTTTGCTAAACGCAAAAGCAAAATTTCGCCCTGCTGAGAAAACAGTATCGAACGCCCCTTGAAAAAGACAAATGCCTTGACCTTGTCTCCTGCTTCGAGAAAATTGCGGGCATGTTTCAACTTGAACTGATAATCATGCTCATCCGTATTCGGCCCGAAGCGTATTTCTTTAAGTTCGACTTTTATGGACTTGTCCTTTAATTCTTTAAGCCGTTTTTTCTGTTGATACTGATACTTCTGAAAATCAACTATGCGACACACTGGAGGATCTGCATTCGGAGATACCTCAACCAAATCCATATTTTGCTCTTCAGCCATTTTTAAGGCTACGGCAATAGAATATATTCCCGGGATTTCAAGGTTTTCACCTATTACGCGAACCTCTTTGGCCGTGATTTCACCGTTAATCCTCTCCGAGGTACTGTTTTTCTTTTCTCCCGGCCGACTAATGTTTTTCCTCATTCCACCGGGTCTCTTAAAGGGCGCTGCTATAACTCTGTCCTCCTTTTTTACTTAATTTAACAACAATTATCGAGCCGCAAAGGTAATAATATTTTTTCAATAATTAATTTCAAACACATTTTTTTACTTTTTTTTGAGGGGGGTGTCAAAAATCCGGTTATTATTTCAAAAAATATTCGTTCAAAACCGTGTGGACACAAAAATGAAAAATGCCAATGCAATGCATATTCAAAAAAGTGATTAATTTTGCGCAGATTATTTGAAAATAAAGGTGATGAAAAATAACAGGTTAGTATCCCCATTTCTGAAATGGGCAGGTGGCAAAAGACAGATTATGCCATCTATTGTCATGTATTTGCCTCAAAACATCAAAACCTGTCAATATGTCGAACCGTTTGTTGGCGGCGGCGCCTTATT
>JAIRZR010000437.1 GCA_031267155.1 Prevotellaceae bacterium
TCGGAGAACCAAAAAGGACTCTTTTAGCGCCAAAATGTCAGGTCCGGGCAAAAACTTCGTCGGAAGCCTCAACTGCTCCAACGAAATTTTCCCGTGCATCCATACAAAACGTTATAGAGCCACTTTTTTCATACTTTTGTACGTTATTTTTATTAATAATAAATTTTGAGATTTAACCGAAAACTGATGTGTACTAAAACCTTAAACAGGCTTAAAAACCTGAAATTCTATACAGTATCTTCAGTTTGACTGGCAGAGGTCTAATGCCCCGAATAGACTTTTTAGTCTGGTTATCCATATATTTTACCTCTGCCAATCGGTTAAATCAATTCTTTAATACAACAAAAGTAAACCACCCTTGCGTTCGCCATAAATCATCCCACTCGGCATAATAAAACCGGACAGTTGTTTGGCTTTGCAAAGCAGGAGTTTTGTTTTTAGCATAATACGCTACGTCTAACGGAGGACGAGAATTATACAGTGTATTTTCTTCCCGGAGACTCTGGGAAGAAAAACGTACTCGAATTTCGGATATTGGTATCTTCAGCAAACTGTAAATTATTTACAGTTCTACATAATTAAAATTTCCTGATATTAAGGTATTTCTGATTGCGTTATCGTTGTTCAAAACTTTTCTTCGATTGCTCGAAAGCATCCATTTCCAGTTGATTTTTTTCTTTTCGGGAATGGTAAAAATTTCCCTTAACACGTCTTTTACGCTGATTTTTCCGACACAGGATTTCAGGCTCACAAAAATGACAAGCGTATTTGTGTCAAATCTGTCGAGAATCTTTTCGATATCCCGTAAGGATATCAGCGACGAAATGCAGGTAACCGAAACCTTGGATTTGCCAAAATACTCTTCGATATTGTTTGAATGCCAGTCCATTCCCGATATCTGGGCGGAGACTTCATTCCGGTATTCAACTGCGGTTTTCGATTTCTGGTCGGGAACAAAATGCACCTCGTTATCCTTTGTCAGCGACTTGTATGCTTCCCATATATCTGTTTTATAACTGTTGAGAAAGGTATCTGAAACCGTTTTTTCCAGAATATTCTGATAGCCGTTACAGAACGAGGCATACATGTCTATTTTGGAGGCGTACATGTTGTGCATTTCTACAGTGCGGATTACCAGTTCCTTGCTCTTTGCATAAACAGGCCATACTATTCTGCGGATGTCGTCCGAAACTTCGAAATGCTTGAAATGCAGCAATTCTCCTTCCTTCCGGTGTACGGTATCGGTTCTGATTTCGTCCTTATCCATTGTGGACGAAACTTTTGGCAGTTCGACATTGTCCTCCGATACAGGAAGAATCGTTACCGAAGCCTTGCAGGGAAACGTTATCTTAAAGGAAAACATCCTGAAAAAATCCTGGAAAAACAGTGTAACCCTGTCCAGATCATAATTTTTGATATTGGGGAGCGTTAAATGTTTTCGGCCATAGCCTTGACCGTGTTTCAGCCTTTTAAGCACGACCAGCGTATCATGCTGCCTGTCGAATGTCAATCCTGCCTTGACTGTACCCGTAAACGGAAACAGCAGTTTGCTGCAGACGACTTCACAAATAACTTCATTTGTACCCGTGTATGTGAATTTTACTTCGGGCTTCATTTTCGACCTGCGATACGCGAGACATGGAACAAGCGTCGTTATAAGTGAAAATAAAATAATTATGCCGAATACAAATACTGAACTTTTCAGCAACAGAAAAGCCATATCGCTTACCTTTTCCGAAGCTCCGGAAGTAATGTACTCTCTTACAAGGAATATAAATAATACAACGATAAAAAAACTTACGCGGACACTAATCTCGCTGCGAAGATACTTCACTATCCGGCAAAAAATATCTACTGATTTTCTCACTTTTATTCGATTTCTATTTCGTAGGGAAATTTGGCAAGTATCCCGAAATTTTTAATACTGTTTATTAAATATTCATAATGACTTAATGAACGGACAAGCTCATTGCCTGATGAACCTGATATTTTTGTCTCGAAAGTTTTCATCAATATCTCCAGTGTGCTCAGTTCTCTTGGCAGTTCCAGTATCGAATAGTCCGATATTCCCGACAATTTGGCAGCTTCCCGGACAGCGTCCTGCATTCCGCCGAAATAATCAATCAAACCTATGTCGAAAGCGTTTATTCCGCTCCAAACCCGTCCCTGCCCGATGCTGTCGACTTTTTCGACGGATAGATTCCGGAACTTCGCAACTTTTTCCGTAAATGTCGAATAGATATATTCGACATTTTTTTGGAGATAATTTTTCTCGACCTGTTTCAATGGACGGGTAATAGACGGGAAATCAGAATAATCATTCGTATTTTCCACATCGTATGTTATTCCCAGTTTTTCGCTCATGGCTTTTTCGATGTTCGGAATTAAGCCGAACACTCCGATCGAACCTGTCAGTGTTGTGTGATGCGCAAATATTTTATCGCCTGGCATCGAAATCCAGTAGCCTCCCGAAGCGGCGAGGTTTCCCATGGATATGACGACCGGTTTTTTCGCTTTCGTTATTTCGAGTTCACGGGCAATAAATTCCGATGCATTGGCGCTGCCTCCCGGCGAATTGACTCTGAATACCACTGCCTTAACAGTCGAATCTTTCCGCGCCTTAGTGATTGCAGCAATTAGATTTTTCGACATGATATCGGTTTCGCCTTCTCCCTGCATGATTTCTCCCGAAGCGTATATCACGGCGATCCTGTTTTTCCCATCAGATTGTATGGGAGTTGTATAGTATTTGCTTATATCAATGAGATTTGGATTTGTTTCTCCCGAATATTTTGTCAATTCTGCATTCAGTTCATCTTCGTAAAACAGCTTGTCGACAAAATTTTTCTCAAGAGCGTCTTCAGCTAAAGACAGTTCCAGCTTGTTGGCGATTCTGTTCAGGTCTTCTATTTTAATATCTCTTGAAATGCTGACAGCCTGCAATATAAAGTTCCAAATGGACCCCATGTACGATTTTATCTGCTCCCTGTTTTCGTCGCTCATTCTGTTAAGGGTGAATGGCTCTACGGCAGATTTGAACTTTCCGTGACGGACAATTTGCATATCAATGCCAAGTTTATCCGTTAATCCCTTGAAGAAGGTTAATTTTGAACTCATTCCTGTGAAATCAATGCCTCCGAAACGGTTAAGATATATTTTATCGGCTACTGTGGCAAGATAGTATGCTTTCTGTGAATAGTTTTCGGAATACGCCAGAATAAATTTCCCGGATTCCTTGAAACTCAAGAGAGCGTCGCGTATTTCTTCGACCGAAGCAATGCCCGCATTGACGCTCGAAAGTTCTAAAAATACGCCTTTTATGCGATTATCGTGTTTCGCCTGTTCTATCCCGTACAGGACGTTGTTCAGTCCCAAATTGCTTTCGACTTTAAGATTGAAAATGTCAATTGAGGGAATGCCGGAACGGTCTTCAAGCGGCTTGTCTAAAGATATTTTCAGTATCGAATTGTTTTTTACCGCCACCGGCTCCGTGTAGCCTATCATCGCCACTGCCGACAGTAATATTACGAAAACCAGTATATTCACTATCACCATCCCAAGTATGGACGCAAGTAACATTTTGAAGAAATTTTTCATTATATCTAATTAAATTGTTGTCATTATAATAATTTACTCAATTAATGATTCGGCAGGATTTCCTGCAAAAATCAGGCCAAAAGTAATAAAAAGTCAGGCAATATGTATTTTTTTTTGTAATACTATAGTACACAAAATATTATTGAACGGGCTGAACGTGTCAAAGTTCAAATAAAATTCGATTTGTCCAATAAAATGATGAAAATAAAAAGCGTCTGTATTTAGGGATGCGAAATAAATAATAACCGGATTCTTTAACAATACTACTCGAAGAATTGTTATTGCGTACAAAACGTTATATGAGATAGCGGCTTTATAGTAATAACACGGCAACATAGGAAATGTCCATAGCTCTTCAAAATAATATTTCACCCCAAAAACAATCTATAACCCAAGTGTATCACAATCTGTTATTTTTTTTTGTTACCAACTAAAAGAATATTATTTACCTTTGCCGAAATTTTGTTTACAGGAATTTAAGAATATAAATGTTTAAAAAGAATAATTAAAAATGGCTAAAGTAGATTTGACAAAGTATGGAATTAGCGGCAA
>JAIRZR010000436.1 GCA_031267155.1 Prevotellaceae bacterium
CGTCTTTATAGAATTGTTTCAAAAGTTTGACAAATTTGTCGGCATTTTTCTTGCCCCATCGAGATTCGGGAATCCTGTCGGTAAATTTCACCAAAGGATTGATATTCCTGTCGATATGAACAGCCATACACATCACAGCATCAAAACTTACCCCTCTTCCTTTCGCCATTGTCCTGGCAAATCGAATTAATTCGTGATTTTTATAAGGCGTAAAATGACGGTCAATCCGGTCGATATAGCGTTTAAAATAATCCCGGTTATACTCATCGTTACCAGCAAGTCGGAAGACAATGCTTAACAGTTCTACTCTTTTATCTACTGTGGGTTTATCTAATTGGTAACTGTTTTGTGCACAAGCCGAAAAAGCGATTATAATAAAAATAAACCCGAATAATAATGATTTTAATTTAAGCATACCGGAATCATTTCTATACTGTAATCTTCTTTCGCCTGGGATATGTTGTAGATGGCACGGCCTTCTTCAGCCGTGTAGTTTCCCATTTGCCTGATGGCGTTCTCATCCCATCCTGCCGCCATTCCGATTGCTTGCGGAAATACTGTTACTTTGTATTCTGTACGCCCTATACCGTGCAAACATTCGTTCCACCAGTCATACTGCCATTCTATCGCCAGCGTACGATTTAACATTTGAGCGATTTTTTCGTCCAGCGTAAGTCGCGAAACTATGTTTGCCATACGCTTTTCGACAGACAGGTTTGGATTTCTGAACGGATATTCATATGACGAACTGTCACATCCTGCAAACTGTAAACAAAAGATGGATATAATTATCCAAAAATAGCTTCCTTTTTGTTTCATAATATTACTTTTGAGTTGTTATTCAATTTTTTACCCAAAAAACATTTGTTTTTTTAACGTACAAATGTAATAAAAAATAAAAATCCAAAATAAAATTAACGAATGTAAGTTATACTGTGTGCGAACGCCTGCACGATACGCCGTATGTCTTTCATATAATAACCCGATAACAGACTAATGATAAGTAGTTTGAAAATTCGGACTATTATATGTTTTTTGCAACGCTAACTTCAGCTACCCTGAAAGGTGACGTTATAAACCCAAAATGTCCATTAAGGAGCTACCCATTAGGATATCCCCCTATGAGCGGTTTAACTATATTACTCTGAGCATGTAATCCATAGCATTTACAATTTTCATTGGGACAAAAATAATCGCTTATTGTTACCATATTTTTTGCCGTAAAGGTAATAAAAAAATATCAATGACAATATGACACTACCTAACTTTTAGGGACGTGAAATAAATAAGGTGTAACAGTTTCATTATACTGTGAACATATGCGCATTGCGAAATTGCCCGTAGGGCATCAAGAGAGTTAAAAACTAAAAGTTGAATAGCGTTGATTAATTATCCGTAGGACATTAATATCAATAGAAAACCGTTTACCTCCAGCCACAAGCCTTTTAAGGCTTGTACGCGATGGCAAATGGCGGAATTGTTTACAAAATATCCTTACATTCAACCTGCGGTTGATTCAAGCCCTAACGGGCTTGTGAAGATGTATTGGACAAATTTCTATTGATATTAATGCCCTACAGGCAATTGGACATGGCAATTTTATTTCAGCAATTAAATTTGTGACATTAAACATTTATATGTTATTTATTTTTCATCCCTTATTTTTTAACTCCCTTAATGTCCTACGGACAATTTAGCAATGAATGTATCATGACTGGATTTGTAATTCCCGTCAGGTACGATATAAGCTTAATTTTTACGCATTTGCATCTTTACGGGATTTTTGTCTTACACCCATGTTCAAACAAAATTCGGTTTATACAATGAAAAAATATTACCTTTGCCGCGGAAATTTGATAAGATTTGTCTGAGTATGAAACATGTATTACTGATTCTGTTTATTGGAATCTTTTTCGGATGCAGGGCACATTCCCTTTATCCGGAATCTGGACAGCCTAAGCCGGACAATTCCGTATCCATTCCTTTGGGAGGGAATACATACATTACGGGAGGAAATGCCGGAGCAAATGAAAATCAGAGAACAGGACGCGGCGCCGTCACAGAGCGGGGGATATCCGGATGGACAGATCCGGCTACCGTTTTCAGCGTATATTTCAGAACCTCCACCGCGGGGGAACTGAATCTGTTCCTGAGATACAGCAGCGCGAGCGAATCGCTCATCAGCGTTGAAAGTCTTGGCAAACAGTTTGAAGTCAAGCTGGAAGCCGGGCAAAACGACACGGCATACATAGGTACGGTAACGGTAAGCGTGAAAGACACGGGCTATATCAGAGTGGATTTGCGGGGAAAAGCGAAAAACGGAGAATCGTATGCTGCTGCCGACTATATGCTGGTAAACGGGGAAGCCGCAGGGGGAAAGATGCACTTCGTAAACGACTTTTCATTCTACTGGGGAAGGCGCGGACCTTCGGTACACCTTTACTATCCCCTTCCCGGGAACGAGGATATCGAGTGGTTCTACAACGAAATCACCGTTCCGGAAGGAGGAGGTCCAACGGGTTCGTACTACATGTCCAACGGATTTGGCGAAGGATATTTCGGGATACAGATCAATCGTGAAGACGAGCGCAGAGTTCTGTTTTCGGTCTGGAGTCCGTTTTCCACCGACAATCCGAAAGACATACCCGAAGACATGCAGGTAAAACTCCTGGACAGGGGCGAAGCGACACACACCGGAGAATTTGGAAACGAAGGCTCGGGAGGACAGAGCTACCTGATATATCCCTGGAAAACAGGGCAGACATACCGCTTCCTCACACGAGTAAAACCCGACGGCAAAGGCTCGACCGTCTATACATCATACTTTTACGGCAACGACAGCAAATGGATGCTGGTCGCTTCCTGGCTGCGTCCGAAGACGGATACCTACTATAGAAATGCACATTCGTTCCTGGAAAACTTCAATCCCGAAAAGGGATACCTGTCGCGAAAAGCGTTTTACCACAACCAGTGGGCGCGTACCGTGGACGGTCGATGGATAGAACTGTGCCAGTCCGGATTTTCGGCAGACGAAACGGCACGAAAACAGGCGCGTATGGACTATAGAGGCGGTGAAGAAAACGGCAGGTTCTTTTTGCAGAACTGCGGATTTCTGAGCAACTGCACCGTCGTGGGTACGCTGTTCTCCCGCGCCGGAACCGGAAAAGCTCCGGAAATAGACTTTGCAGGACTGCCTGCAGGAATAATGAAAATAAAACCCTGATTACGATGAGTAAAAAAAGTTCGCACAACTTGAAAAAACTGTGGGGCAACATGCTGTTCAGGCATGCGTGCCTGCTTACAGGACTGGTGATATGCCTTTTGATTCTTAGCAACGTGTTTTTAGACGTCTTTACCCGCCACGGGAAATCCGCTCCCGTGCCGGACTTTGCGGGAAAGCTTCTGGATTCCGTGATGCTGATTGCAAAGAACAGCAATCTGAGGATAGAGGTTGTCGATTCCGTATTCCGTGTCGACGCTCCGCGCGGCTCGGTCTTCATGCAGAATCCCGAAGCGGGGACGCATGTGAAAAAAAACAGGAAGATTTTCCTCACAATGAATTCCTTTTCGCCGAGAAAGGAATCCGTGCCGAATGTCATGGAAACTTCGCTGAGGCAGGCGAAGACGGAACTCAATGCCAAGGGATTCAGGATAGGCAGGCTGGAATATACCCGCCAGTATCCGTACGTCGAAGTCTTTCAGCAAATGTACAGGGGGCGAAGAATCGAACCCGGCATCCTGCTTCCCGTGGGCGAGTATATCGACTTGAAACTTGGGCAGGACAGCGTTTCGCAGGTAATATTCAGCGTGCCCGATGTTATCGGGCTTGCAAGACATGCGGTGGAAGACGCCATCATCGACAATTCGCTGAACTATATCCTGACTTTCGACCGAAAAGGGGTACAGACAATTACCGACAGCCTCAACTGCGTGGCGTACGAGCAGGATCCTCCGGCAGGCTCGATTGCATATCACGGAGACAATGTGAGAGTAAAATTAAAATTGCCTGTAAAAAAATAATAAATAATAATGATGGATATACAGTTTAATGAAATTTGTGAAAACGTGTGCAGGATTGCACGCGCGGCGGGTAAATTCATGCTGGACGAAAGGAAAAACTTTTCGCCGGACAGGATAGAGGTTAAGGGCGTCAACGACTTTGTGTCATACGTCGATAAGAAAACCGAAGAGCTGATTGTCGGGCAACTGTCGCCCCTGATTGCCGGCGCGGGTTTCCTGACCGAGGAAGGAACAGTCCGGCAGTCGCGCGACGCCAGATATACATGGATAATCGACCCCCTGGACGGTACGACAAACTACATCCACGGCATTTCCCCGTACGCGGTCAGCATCGGCTTGACGGAAAACGGCATACCCGTACTCGGAGTGGTGCACGTCGCTTCCGCCGACCAGTGTTTCCATGCATACAGGGACAGCAGGGCGTATCTGAACGGCGTGGAAATCAAACCCTCGTCTATAGAATCGATCAGGGATTCGCTCGCCATAACGGGCTTTCCATACCGTCTGGGCGACAAAATCGACAGTTACATGAATCTCATGAAGCATCTCACTTTCAATTCCCACGGAGTTAGACGGCTCGGTTCCGCCGCCGCCGATTTGGCATACGTTGCAGCAGGCTGGGCGGAAGTGTTCTATCAAACCGACCTGAATCCCTGGGACGTCGCTGCCGGCGCTTTCATCGCAAAGCAGGCGGGAGCAGTCGTGAGCGACTTTACGGGAGGCGACAATTACATCTTCGGACACAGCATTCTCGCAACGGGCAATAAAAGCCTCAGCACGCAGATGATTGAGCTGCTGTCGGAATATTTTCCCGGACAGCAGTGAAATATTTTATGAATACAATAAATATACTTCGTACGGGGCAGTTTTGCGCATTGCAGACTGACGTCATAAGGCGTCCAATACGGATAGGCCCGAACAAACGCAGCGCAGTTCAGGGTACAGCGTACATCTCTTCTCCACAACTCCGTAAGGACTTGAAATCAAGCGCAAGCTTGAACAGTTTCTTTCCATCAAGCCCGCAGGGAATTGAACTCCTTCGGAGTTCTGACGGAACTTGGGCGGTTTACTCCGGGCTGCGCTTCGCTTGCACGGGCTTATCAAAAATGAACGCCTATGGCCTCAAAAGACACGAAACTCTACATTTTTATCTCATAATTTTAGTCCGCGCACAGTTTATACTTTGCACTAAGCGTCATTTTGCTTATAGTTTAAGTACGAGACGTTTATTCGCAATGACGGGCGACGACATGATTACATCTCACAAAACTATCCGTTGGAATAATAAGATGGACACATTATTATATAGCAAAAATGAGCAGGAAAATATGGCAGGAACATTTAACGGAAACAAAATAAAAATCCCCTCAAACAGAATAGAATAATGAAAAACTTTGCATATCTCTGTCTTAAAGGCGTCTTATTCGCCGTGTCGCTTGTCCCGATACAGGCGGGATACGTTTTTTCCTCCGTTCTTTATTTTCTTTTGAGATACGTGATAAGGTATCGTAAAAGGGTAATCGAGGCAAATCTGCTCCTTGTGTTTCCCGATAAGGGCGAAGGGGAAATATCCGCAATAACAAAAAAATACTACAGGCATCTGTCCGACATATTCGTCGAACTCATGTATTCGCTCTATATTCCGGAAAAAATCGTCAGAAAGCGCATTCGTTTTGTCAATCCCGAACTGCTTGACAAATACTATCGCGAGGGCAGGCATGTCGTTGCCGTGGCGGGACATTATGCCAACTGGGAGTGGGGCTACGGATGTCCGATGTACTGCCGACACAAGCTTATGGAAGTGTACAAGAAGCTGAACAGCAAAATCTCCGACAGGCTGTTCCGCGACGTCAGGGCAAGATTCGGGGGAATCCCCGTGGAAATGTCGAACATGAAAGCCGTAATCGCCGAATCGCTGAAGCATCCCGTACTCATCTATCTCGTGGCAGACCAGACTCCCGCAGGAAACGAAAAAACCTGGTACTACACTTCGTTTCTCGGAATTGACGGAACGCCGGTGTTTACGGGTCCCGAAAGGATAGCGCAGAAATTCGATGCGGTTTTCGTATTCGTAAACATGCAGAGGGTGAAAAGAGGATACTATCGCCTGGAATTTATCCCCCTGAGCGAAAACTCGAAAAATACTGCGCCAAACGAACTTACGGACAAATATCTGCGGACGATGGAAAAAATCATATACGGCAAACCGGAACACTGGATGTGGTCACACAGACGATGGAAACGAAGAAAAACCGCAGTATAGCGCTCTCGACGGCATATCTGCCAAATATACAGTATTTTTCCAAGCTGCTGTATGGAGAGGCAATTGTCGAGCAGCACGAGAATTATTTGAAGCAGACTTTTAGAAACCGTTGCGAAATTCTCACTGCCAACGGGCTTATGTCCCTCACCGTCCCCGTCAGGCACGGCGGCTCGAAAATCAAGATCAGGGATGTAAGAATCGACTATGCCGACAACTGGCAAAGGCTGCACTGGCGTACAATATGTACCGCTTATCATTCGTCGCCCTTTTTCATGTATTATGAGGATGATTTCCTGCCCTTTTTCAGCGAAAGGGAAGAGTTCCTGTTCGATTTTAACTGCAAAATGCTCTGCAAGCTGATTGAACTGACCGGATTGAAAACGGAAATATCATTGTCCGAAAACTATCTGCAAAACTGCGATATGGACTGCCGGTACACGATAAGCCCAAAAATCAAAACCGAAGACCCCGATTTCTCTCCTGTCCCGTACTATCAGGTTTTCAGCAGTAAATTCGGATTCCAGCCTAACCTCAGCATACTCGACCTGCTGTGCAACGAGGGAAATAACAGCTATTCGATTATCAAAAACTCGGGACGGCAGGGGTAGCGCGGACAGGAGTCCGTCATTGTAAGTGTTCGTTTCGTACCTAAACTAAGAGCGAAATGACGCTTCGCCAGGATGTAACAGGCGGATTATGATTACATATACAGTTCATTAAATAAGAATAATACCAGGAATATTACAAAAGCATTATCTTTGCACGACAAAAAGTGTGTCGGAACTGCATACCCTCTGCTTTCGTCTGAGCCACGGGTTCCCTTGCGAATTTGGGATTACTGTTTGAAGACTGAAAGCTTTTGGAGCGTAGCTGCCATCATTATAAGATTTTCACTTTTTATGCAACAGTAAAGTTTCGATTGCACTTATTAAAATTATTATTAACTGTTAAAATTTTAAAACAAATGACTGTACATCCGGATTAGCGCTGAATTTTATCCGGATTTCAAAAATATGCTTAAATTTGTGCTCGAAATTTTAGTTTTATAGTGATGACAGATAAATCTTTACTTCTCATAATCGACGCACAATATGACTTTTGTGACGGGAAAGGCGCCTTATACGTTCCGGGAGCCGAACAGGATATGGAACGCCTGGCGCTGTTTATTCAAAATAATGTGGAAAAGCTTGACAGCATTGTTCTTTCGCAGGACGCCCATCAGGTCATAGATATTTCGCATCCCGCCTTCTGGGTATGCAGGAATGGAAAAAATCCCGCTCCGTTTACGCAGATAAGCCTTGCAGATGTTGAAAACGGAGAATGGACTTCGATTTTCGGGAAAGAAACAGCTTTGAAATACCTGAAAGAATTGGACAGGCGGAAAGAATTTCCGCACGTAATATGGCCGGAACACTGTATCGAAGGCAGTAAAGGCGCAGCAATTGTGGACATTGTTATGGAAGAAGTCAAAAACTGGGCGCGAATCCGGCAACTGTATTTCAAGATCGTTCAGAAAGGGAAAAATCCGTTTACCGAACATTTTGGAATAATGAATGCCGCCGTGCCTCTGAATCATGACGTTGAAACAAGATTCAATATCCCGCTTTTTGATTCTTTTCTCGGATATGATACGATTTACATAGCCGGAGAAGCGCAGAGCCACTGCGTAGCCGTTACCGTCAAGCAGCTCATGGGATTTCAGAGCATTGCAGACAAAATTGTTATTCTGAAAAACTGCATGTCGTCGGTTGCGGGATTCGAACACCTCGCCGACGACATATACAGCCGCCTGAAACCCCATCAATTTATAGAAGCATGATGTTAAGAATATTAAAATATCACTGGCGAGCAATTTTGTGGATTATCCTCATTGCGTTCGCCTGCCTTATGCCGGGAGACACGATTCCGAACACGTCTTTCTTCTCGAGAATACCGTATTTTGACAAAATAGTCCATTTCATGATGTATTTCATATTTGCGCTTTTCCTGATGTCGGGATTTTCGCGCCAGTACGGTAAAACATCGGCTAAAGCCTACATTTTCAGCTTTATTCTGGCTTTCCTGTTTGGCGTCATGATAGAATTTATTCAGGAAAAGGTAGGGCGCAGTTACGATGTGTACGACATGATTGCCAATACTCTGGGCGTAATAGTTTCACTGTTGTTGTTTAATACCGTTAAATGGATACTCCGAAACATTTTATAGACAAGGATAAATTCGATACTCTGTTTACTGAAGACAGGAGCATAAAGCAGTGGATTAAAGACAATCAGTTCGGAATATACGCCGCGCTTATCTTTCATTTGCTGATCTTTCTCGCTCTCGCTCTCAACGAAATGCATACGCTCGTTATACAGCCGAAATCAATAGAACTTATTTATAAAAATCTTGAACAGGAACCGGAAATTTCTCTTGAAGAGGAGAAAAGAAAAATTGAGGAAGAGCTTAATAAAATGTTGAGGGACATGCCCAATCCGGACATCCGCCTGCCCAATCTTGCCATGAATGCGGCGGCGCAGGGGAGCGAATCCGGCAGGGGACAGGGAACCGCCGCTTCGTTCTTTTCAAGCCGCAATTCGTCTTCCATTCGCGAAGAAAAGGAAAAAAGGGAAAAGCCGCGCGAAAACAGTAAAGTCGCCGGTATTGACAATGTTGCATTAGACGAATCGCGTCAGGATGCAGAGGATGGTCAGGCATACAAGGGGCCTTCCATTGTGTCGTACTATCTGGAAGGCAGAACGGCAATTCATCTTCCGGTGCCTTCGTACAAGTGTTTCACGGGAGGGGACGTAACCGTGCTGATTGATGTCAATCCCCAGGGATATGTAATTGCCGCCGAAATAGATAAGAAAAATTCGAACAGGGACGAATGTCTGCACCGGGCTGCCATAAATGCCGCAGAACGGGCGCGTTTTTCCCCATTGCAGAAATCGGGAACTCAGAAGGGAAATATTGTTTACCGTTTTGTAGCTCAATAGAATAATGATACCGGAAGATATACAGCTGAACCTGCCGACATTCGGACACAGAATTAAAAACTCGGAGAAGGGAAAAACGATTTTCGACCCCGTACGCAATAAATATGTAGCCCTTACTCCCGAAGAATGGGTGAGACAGAATTTCCTGCAATACCTGGTGCAGATTAAGAAGACGCCCCAAAGTCTGGTACGCGTCGAAATGCATCTCAAACTGAACGGTCTGGCAAAACGAAGCGATATTGTCGTGCATAACCGGCAGGGAAATCCCCTGCTGGCAGTGGAATGTAAAGCCCCGACAGTGAAAATAACGCAATCGGTTTTCGAACAGCTGGCACGCTATAATTTACAGCTTAAAGTACCGTATTTAGTAGTTACTAACGGATTAACCCACTTTTTCTGTCAATATTCGGATACCGAAAAACAGTATCTTTTTCTGAAAGATATTCCGGAATATGACAGCTTATGAGGACGAAATACTCTGTTATTTTCAAAAAATATACGGAATCAGCCGTTTTGTCTGTTTCATATACGCTCTGTACTGTTCGCCGAAACGCTTGAGCATCAGTTTTTCCTGTCGGGGATACGGATGCTGAAAAAGTATTGTCAATCCGGCAGAAATAGTGAGTGCGTAGAACCAGTTGGCGGTAACAAGCGTAAAGGAAACCATCCAGAGCATCATGTCGGAATACATTGGATGGCGTACCCTTTTGTACGGACCGCAAGTGATCAGCGTGTGTTCCGTACGGATTTCGAGTACGGGGCTCCAGTTGTCGCCCAGGGTTTTATGTATCCGGTAGAACCACCACATGCTGTATGCGCCGATAAGAAAACCGGCAATCCGGATACTCTCATGCAGGGCAAACTGTCCGAATGACAGCCATCCTGTGAAAAGCCACATCATTCCCTGCACGGCAAGGGCAAAAAACATAAGCTGCGTCAGGCGTTTCTCGCGTTTCGGCGCAATCTCCGATTCCGTAGCCACATGGCTTGTCCCGTATCTTTTCGCGTAGTACATCCGGATGATATTCATGGCTATAACCAGGACGCCCAGAAAAATTTTGTATATAATCATGTTATTAATTTACGGCGCAAAAGTACGCCTTGACACAATATCCGGCAATCACTGATTTCGGGTATTTTTTATACGGAAAATCCCCGAAGTACGGTGTACGATAAAAATTCCGTAATTTGCAAGTGGGTAAAAATTAATCCTGTATCGTACCTGATGAGAATTATATTGCGATGCATAGCGAAGCATCAATATCAATAGAAAACCGTTTATCTTCCGTCACAAGCCTTTTAAGGCTTGCATACGACAGCAAGTGGCAATGCCTTTTTCGCCCAGATATTTACTGTGCTAAAAGTTTTTCGATGGCTGCTGGAATGTTTTCGACGATTGCTGGACGTTTTCCAACAGTCGCCGGAGACATGCTGATGATTGCTGGAAACTTTTCAACAGTTGCCGGCAGTTTTCCGATAACTGCATAAAACTTTCCGATGACTGCTGGAGATTTTTCGACTATTTCCCTGCTCAATTTTCTGAGTGTCAACTCGCCGCCAGCTTTTGTCTGTGCATAACATTTCTTCAGCGCTTCCGGATTTCCCGGGTTTCCATGCGGAAGAATAATGTATTTTACTAACATAATCTGTTTATTTAAAAATTACAATGTACAAAAGTATAAAAATATTCGGTACAAATCATTTTTTTCTGCCAATTTGTTTTTCCTTCAACTTCAGTACTGTTATTCGTTGAAAATAAAAGCAATGTGATTGAAAATATTTTTTTGTACAGTTGAAAAAATATGAGATTTTTCACCACAAACATTATCTGTGCGGGCAATATGTGGCTGACTTTCGCGCCGAAAGAAGTCTGAACCATGATTTCCCTGAATAAAGGACTAACATGATTTTCTGCCATCAAGGTAATCATTTAATTCCATAAATCAAGGTTCAGGCAACTGAAATTTCTACCAATATTTCATCCCTGACGGGATTTTTGATTCTGGCAATGTTATATGCTTTTTGCATTAAACCCTTTAATGGGGGACTGACGGGATTTTTTATCGCATCCATAATCTGCTTCATATTAGTTGTTTGAGATGTTGTTATATGAAAGGGATGATATGTCGGTATGGCGTGCAATTTGTTCGTTATATCCTGTTTATTTCGCATCCCTAAAAAACTAAGAGCGCTGACACGCGCCAGCACTCTTAGTTCTTAACTCTTAGTTCTTAACTTTCTATCGGTTCTATTGCGCAAACTTCAGGCCATTCAATTTGTTCCATCCGCCGCGGGTAAAATCGGGTATTTCCACCGGAGCGGAATTGTTGTCCAGAGATATTTCCGTCAATGGAATCAGACAGCACCATTCGGCAAGATCATACACATCCATATCCAGGGGGAGTCCCTTTTGCAGGCAGTAAATCAGGCGATAATCCATGATAAAATCCATTCCGCCGTGACCGCCGACCTTTTTGGCTTTTTCTTCGATGTCTCTTGTTATCGGATGTTTATATTTTTGCATCAGAGTGTCCCTTACATTCTCAGGAACAAAACTGTGGGCATTCAAATTCTCGTGGTCTTTAGCTATTTCCTCATCTATTTCCTTAACATTCAGGGCAAGGCCTTCTATTGGATACTTGTTTGCAAAGCCTTTTGTTCCCGTAAGCTGGTAGAGGCGGTTATACGGACGCGGAGAAGTTACATCATGCTGAATCATGATTGTTTTTCCGTTTTCGGTACGGATAAGGGTCGTCGTATGGTCTCCATTGCGGAAATCCTTTACTTCGACACCTCTTTTTTCCTTAATAAATGCAGGATTGCCGACGGCTTTGGTATCAACCGAAACAAGATAATTCAGCCTGTCGCCCCGGTGTATGTTCATTGCCTGACAAACAGGCCCCAGCCCGTGTGTGGGATAAACGTCTCCCCTGTGTTCCTGATTGAATTTCATCCGCCAGTCGTTCCAGTACGAATCCCAGAAAGGCTGCAAGCCATGAATATAAGCGCCTTCGCCGTGAATAACTTCTCCCAGCAGGCCGTGCTGAACCATGTTCAGGGCAGTCAGTTCAAAAAAGTCATATACACAATTTTCGAGCTGCATGCAGTGTTTCCGTGTCTGTTCCGAAGTATTGACCAGCGCCCATATCTCATCCATATTCATGGCAGCCGGCACTTCGATTGCCACATGTTTACCGTCTTTCATTGCCTGAACCCCGATCATGGCATGGTGTATCCAGTCGGTAGCAACGTAAATAAGGTCAACATTCGGAAGGGCAGTCACTTTGCGCCATACTGCGGTGTCGCCAAAAAATTCCTGCGCTTTGGGAAGCCCCCTTTTTTCCAGTTGACTGTTCACTTTTTTAACATTCTTTTCAAGAACATCGCAAAGCGCTACAATTTCAACGCCTTCGATATTGAGCATCCTGCTTACCGCTCCCGGTCCGCGCATTCCCAGGCCGATGAATGCAACGCGAACGACGGGAATCGGATCCGCTGTCAGCTGCAAGACATCCCTTTGTCCTTCAGGACGCTGGGACACATTCGTTTTTATCACTCTATCGAGTGATTGAGTTGATGGAGTACATGCCACCACAATAATGACAGGTACAAGCAAAAGAAATAGCAATCGTTTCATTTTTAGTATAATTTATATATAAAATTTATTTCTCAAAATAAACAAAAAAAAAACATGTTTGTTAAAATCCCGCGCAAATTTGTTTGAAGCGGAATTTCCGGGATTCGGACGTGGAAAATCCGTCGATATCAGGCAAACGACCTGCTTCACCGGCTTTTCGCAGATACTTTTTGATTATTTCTTTGAATCGAGACATGGGAATAGAAAAACTCAAAATTATATAACCTTTATACAGTGCGCGGATTAAAATTGTGAGGTAAAAATATAGAGATGCTTCGTGTCTTTTGACGCCGTAGGCGTCTGATGTCGATAACCCCGGGCAAGCGAAGCGCAGCCCGGGATAAGCTATCGCACTCCAGAACTACGAAGTAGTTCAACTCCTTACGGAGTTGTGACGGAGAGGAGCTTTACCC
>JAIRZR010000018.1 GCA_031267155.1 Prevotellaceae bacterium
GGAAAAACGTTCGTTGAACAGAGGATATTTTCGTATATGGAGTTTCTCGAGTACATAATCAAATCGGCATATTCATTTCAAAGTAAGGGGAAATTTTTAATACAGCGGGGAACAAAATCCAAAAAAGTTTGTTTTATTCTCTGCGTTAGTCTGTCTTTATCGCTTGCGAAAGACAGCAAACTGTCATATAACATCAAAAATCCCATCCTTATTAAAGCACATTAAATACAAATCTTTCAAATAGTTCCGGTGTCCTTACATATAATCGGACACCCGTAAACCGGCTGCAAAAATACACAAAATATTTATTCTGCAAATATTTTTTTCAGTTTTGTTTCTATAACGAATCGTGTGAGTACATAATGGGCTTCATCCCGAATGGAAAGATTTGAGCGACGGGATTTGAACCCTCATTCCGGCGAATTCGGAATCCTCCAATACACATGTATTGCGGTCAGGCCGCAATGACGGACTGCAAAGGCAATTTTTTTTAATCCCTTAAAGATTTTTCACGTAGCGCCTCAAAATAGTATTTTGCCGGAAAACAGGCGTCAAAATTTTCGATTTTCAAATCTTTTGTATCTTTGCCGAAAAGTTGATGAATGATGAAGAGTCGGTTTTTATTGTATGTATTTGTCCTTGCAGCGCTTTGTTCGGGCAAGGCAGGAGCGCAGATAGAAATAACTTTAGATATGGAGCCTGAGCGGGATACAATCCTGATTGGAGATCAGGTTGCGCTGAAAGTGTCGGTAACAGTTCCCAAAAATGAGCTTGTTGTTTTTCCCGATTTCGATAAAAAACTGTCGGAAGGCATAGAGTTAATCGAGGCAAAAAAGGTCGATACCCTGAAGTCCGGTGACGAAAATTTCAGGCGTCTGGAACGGAAATATCTGATAACTTCGTTTGACGAGGGAAACTATCATATCAGCAAATTCCCGATGCTGAAAATCTCTCCTTCGGGAGTGGACACCATATACAGCAGCAAGGGAATTGTTTTGACCGTCGTAACAGTAAACCTCGACGAAAATTTCCAGCCATACGACATCAGGGGCATCAGGACATATCCCTCGCGGTGGTGGCTGTGGATTACACTCATCGCAGTTGCAGCGCTGGCGATTGTCGGGCTGGCGATTTACCTGATCCGGAAATACCGGAAGCCTTCGGCAAGCGCCAAGCTGAAAATCAACCCCTACCTCTGGGCTACGCACGAACTGGAGAGCCTGAAAAACTCCAGTCTCGCCGCCACGCGGACAAAGGAATACTATTCGCAGCTTACCGACATCGTGCGCGAATACATCGACCTGCAGACAGGCGTCTCGAGCATGGAAAAAACGTCAGACGAGATACTGGCAATTTTACCCGGCACGATTTTCAATTCCGAGGAACTTATCGTGAATATCAGGGATTTGTTCAGCATCGCCGACCTGGTCAAGTTTGCAAAATATCCCGCCTCGGTATTCGAATGTGAAACAAGCTGGGAGGAAGCTCACAGGTTTGTGATACAGAGTAATAATATAGCAAATGAATTAAAACAGTCTGAAAATGAAGATTCCGGAAATATTGGAAATCCCGCAGTTTGAGAATCCTTTTGTATTATGGACACTGATTCTTCTGGTTCCGTACATTGCATGGTATGCGATATGGGGTAAAAAGTCGTGGGCAACGCTCAAAGTGTCAAGCGTTACGCCGCTGAAAAAGGCGGCGCGGGGACTGTACCGCTATCTGCAGCATATCCCCTTTGTTTTGCGCTGTCTTGTTTTTGCGCTCGTAATCCTTGCGCTTGCACGTCCAAGATCGTCGAAAATATTCGAAGCCACAAGCGTCGAGGGAGTGGACATTATGCTGGTGATGGACATATCGACCAGCATGCTGGCGCAGGATTTCAAGCCCGACAGGCTGAATGCCTCGAAAGACATTGCAATCGAGTTTGTTTCGCAAAGGACCACCGACCGCATCGGACTGACTGTCTTTGCAGGAGAAAGCTTTATCCAGTGCCCGCCGACTACCGACAGATCCACGCTTATCAATCTCATTGCAAAAGTCCAGACAGGCCTGATAACGGACGGTACGGCAATCGGGAACGGGCTGGCAACCGCGGTAAGCCGGCTCAGGGACAGCGATGCGAAAAGCAAAGTCGTGATACTGATGACCGACGGGGTAAACAATTCGGGAAACGTTACTCCGCAGACCGCCGGAGAAGTAGCCCAGCTGTTCAGGATAAGAGTATATACCATCGGCATCGGCTCAAACGGTTCCGCTCCGTATCCTGTGCCGACGCCATACGGCGTGCAGACAGTTCAGCAGCCGGTGGAAATCGACGAAGCGCTGCTCAAAGACATTGCCTCACAGACGGGAGGACAGTATTTCAGGGCTACCGACAACACCAAACTGATTGAAATCTACAGCCAGATAAACGAAATGGAAAAGACGAAGAATCTGATTGACAGTTTTCCAGTATATAAGGAAGAGTTTTTGATTTACGCCCTGGCTGCCTTCTGCATCCTGATGCTGGAAATTTTGATTAGACTGTTTGTTTTAAGACGGATACCCTAAATTGAATAAAAAACTATGGTAGAATTTAAGAATTTGTATTTTGCGTGGTTACTGCTCGTAATACCCTTATTGCCGCTGATATACGGACTCAGCGCATATTTCCGGAAAAGACGCCTGTCGCGTTTTGGAGATGTCCAGCTGATGAAGCCGCTCATGCCTCTGGTTTCGAGAGTCAGGGGCTGGATAAAAATAATACTGATTTGCCTGGCGATATTCTTCTTTGTCAGCGCGCTGATGCAGCCGCGCATAGGGCAGGTTGTAGCCGAAGTAAAATCCAGGGGAGCGGAAGTCATCATTGCTCTCGACGTGTCAAACAGCATGTTAGCCACCGATTTCTCACCTTCGCGCCTCGAACATTCGAAACTCGCAATCGCCCGCCTGATCGAAGGATTGAAGGAAGACAGGATAGGACTGATTATTTTTGCCGGCGACGCATACGTACAGCTGCCTGTAACAAACGATTACATGACCGCAAAGCTCTTCCTGAACTCCATCAGCACGGATATAGTTTCGAGGCAGGGTACCGACATATCCAAGGCTATAGAGCTGGCAATGAAATCGTTTTCATCGCAGAGCGGAAACAGCAGGGCTTTGATAATAATTACCGACGGGGAAAACCAGGAGGGCAATCCCGCCGAAATGGCAGAACTTGCACACAATGACGGGATAACGATCCACACAATCGGCATAGGCTCGCCGGAAGGCGCTCCGATAATTCTCTCGAACGGCACAATGCTGAAGGACAAGTCGGGAGAAATCGTCATATCGCATCTCGACCTTACTACCCTGAAACTGGTCGCTTCAGCCGGGGGAGGAAGCGCCACAATCGCGTCCCAGTCGGATTTGGGGCTGGGCGACATATTCAGGAGCATAAAGGACATGGAAAAACAGGAACTGCTGTCGGAGGAATTTAAGTCCTACTACGAACTTTTCTACATTCCGCTGACTTTAGCGCTGCTGCTCCTTGTGATAGACGCGCTTGTGCTGGAAAGGAAGAACAGGTATCTGCAAAAACTAAATTTATTCAGACATAAATAATGGGTGAAAACATACTTTTTTCGTTGGGGGATTTCCAGGTGTCGATGGCGCTGTTTCTGGAAATAATAGCCTCCGTATTAACTTTTTTGTGCATACTGTTTGCCGTTAAGGAAAAAATCTGGACATTCCCGATAGGGATGATCAGCACGACGATGTATTTCTTTGTATTCTTCATGCAGAGGGTCTATTCATCAATGACTTTGCAGATAATGTTCTTTGCTTTCAATGCTTACGGACTGTACAAATGGACGCATCCGGGGAAAAAAGACCTCGCGAAACCGGATAATACTCTTGCCGTTACTGTATTTACGCCGCAAAGCCGGATTCTGCTGGTCGCAATAATCGCCATCCTGACCCTGGCGCTTGGATATGTGATGTCCAACCTGCACGACTGGCTGCCTTCGCTCTTTCCCGAAGAAGCCAAATACGTCTATGTCGATACGGCAATCCTTTCCGCAAGCCTCGTAGCCCAGTATTTGATGGCAATAAAAAAACTGGAGAACTGGGCAATCTGGTTTCTGGTGGATATCGTATCGGCTCCATTTTACTTTATCACGGTTGGATGGGCAACGGGAATACTGTATTCCGTCTTTATCTTTACGGCGGTCATGGGCTGGATGGAATGGAGAAAAGCAAAGGGTTAAAAACTTTCATATAACAATATCGCAAACGACTAATATGAAGCAGATTATTGATGCGACAAAAAATCCCGTCAGGGATGAAATATCGGTAGAAAACAGTCAGAAATCGGTAAGAATCCCGTCAGGGATGAAATGTAAAAACGAAGATACCGCGTGTCATCCCTGACGGGATTTTGCTGGACAATGAATTGATTTCTACCAATATTTAATCCCTGACGGGATTTTTGATTCCGGCAATGTTA
>JAIRZR010000022.1 GCA_031267155.1 Prevotellaceae bacterium
GGTTTCGATTTTGTACCTGTAGGACTGCCTGACATCCAAGTCATCCGTACAGGCGCAGAACGCCACCAAAAGCAGCGACATATCAATAATGTTTGATATAAAATGTTTCATGTTTTATAATGTATTTATTTGTTATTTAATCAGTTGACTATATATTTTATCCCGATACCGAACTGTGTATTGAATTTTCCTGCGGATGAGCCTGACAGCAACCGTTCCCGGACGTTGGCAAGTAATACAGTCCGGTCGGTCAGGTAGATTTCCGCTTCGAGCGTCAATGCCTCGCCGTAGAGGAACGCATCGCCGTTATTAACGGTCGCCCCGTCGGAAAGCAGTTTATCGTTCCAGTTAACGGTTTCATATCCTGCCACAGCTGACGCACCCAGTGAGAGGAAAAACGTTTTCTGCCAGTCGGAGAGGAATTTCAAGTAATACCCCGCATCGGCTGTAAACTGCGACTGAGGGATGCGTATATTCCTGTATGGAAAGCGTTTTTCGAGATATTCGACGCCGAATACCCACCGGTCGGCCCGTTTCGTATATTGCGAAAAGGCTGCGCCTGCATGAAAATTATCCTGCGGGGTCAGGCCGTTTACCGTTCCCGCAGTAACCTGCAAGCTCTGCTGAGCGGGAAGGTACCGCTGTGCCGGCAATTCCGGCACAGCAATACACAAAACAATGATTATGAACAAAAGTATTTTTTTCATTTTACTCTTACGGTTAAGTTGTCAATTACTTCCGCCCGTACAAGGTCGGCGTTTTCTACGGTCAGCATCTGGTTGCGTCCGCCGTCTTTCTCTATCAGTTCGACGATAAGCTGCTTGCCGTTCGGTATTGTGAATTTCGGCAGGGCAAATACCGTCCGCTCTTCCTTGCCTCCGGCCACGGCAGTTACCTGATTGTAGCTGCGCAGGGGGATAATCATCTGTTCCTGAATGGCCGTGCGTTTGGCTATCTTTTTGTCCACAATCCTGAATACAATGTAATCCACATCGAACGGCACAGCAGACCTGTTTTTCAGTGCGAGATGGAAGAACAGCAGGCTGTTGTGGGAGTAAATCCTTTTCAGGAGATACTGCACGCCAAAGTTCTTGCTGCCGATGTGCTTCAGCTTTGTCCGGTTGTTCCGGTGCACCGTTTCCATTATCAGGCGAACCAGGTATGGCGATTCCTGACCGAGGTCGGAGAGATAAACAGGCAGTTCGTTACCCGGCCTGTTTTCCACGTTCCAGCCATGCAGGAAATCGGCCATTTCCACACTTAACTTAACCGGCTCATCGGCATACTTGACATTAAACGTATAATAACTGCCGTCTTCGGTGATAACCGAAAGGTTGCTTTCCCTGCGGAATCCCTGTGCCGCCGCTTTTACGCGGAGAACGTTTTCCGCGCCGTCGGCTTTGGCGGCCAGGAGGTCTGCCGAACCCAGATCAACATAACGGATAGCTGCCGGGAAGATAACATGCACCGTTTTGGTGAAAGTTATTTCCAGCGCGTAGGGCGGAATCATCCGATTGAATGTCAGCGGACGGGTAAAACCGTTGTATAAATCGCCCGTTGTAGGATTTTGTGCTTCGTTTTCCTGTACTTCCTCCTGTGCATTTACTGTAAAGACGCTTGCAACAAGGGCAAGCATGAATAATAACTGTTTCATTTTAATTTGGATTTTAGTGATGATTAATTATTGTTTGCTAATACGTTGTTTTTTAGCTGTTCTTCCGAAAGCAGGTAAATACGGTATCCCGCTTTCAGATGAACTTTTACCTCGCGCAGTTTTTTAGCCGTAAACTGTGAAACGCCCTGCAACAGGTTACGCCCCATATCGGCGGCAAACTGTTTTGTGGCATCACTGGAAAGATTGATGCTTGTCCCGGCCGATGTCCCCGTATTGGCGACAATCTCCTTTGCAGCGTTCAATTCCTGCAGGTCGGGAATAAAAATGCCACGCTTTACAGATCAATACGGCGCCTTGTATGACCGTCTCTATTCCCGCTGGGCTGTTGTCATAAAAACGGATTCGGGCTATTCGCCGGCGTCACATGCCAGATATGCGGACCGTGCGGTTTCTGCGGGAGAACTTCCGGTCATAACGCCCCGGAACAGGAAAGGACTGGGAGATTTCCGCACCAATGCATTTGAACCGGATCTGGATGACCTTACTATCTCCTATATTACGGTAAACATACGGATAAATGATTTCTTATGCAGTAAACCGGAAAGGCAGGAAGGTGTGATTCCGTTTGTATACAACGGAAAGGAGTATTATGCAGACAGGACGAAAATATCGGAATACGATGCCATTATGCGAAGCGCCCATCAACGGAACATCATTGTATCCGCTATCATACTGGTATATCCGGAACATTCGAGTAAGGACAGGGCGACCGGCCGGATACTGGAACATCCGGAGTATGAAACGTCCGGAGCTTACAGTATGCCGAACATGACGACACCGGAATCGCTCAACCTGTATGCCGCGGGCATTGATTTTTTAGCATTGAGATACAGCCGTTCCGATGCTTTATCCGGGCATATTCACCGCTGGATCGTGCACAATGAAATTGATGCCGGAGCCGTATGGACCAGCGCCGGACGGAAAGATATTTATTCGTATATGGACATTTATATGAAATCTTTGAGATTAGTCTATCTGACCGCCCTGAAATATAATAAAAATGCGGAAGTCTTTGTGCCGTTTACTCATTTCTGGAAGGACCGGTTTAATGATGAATGTTATGCTCCGTCCGACATGCTGGAAATACTCCTGCTGTACTCCCGGAAAGAAGGTGATTTCAGATGGGGTATTGCCTATCACGCGTATCCTGCAGATTTGATAGAACCGAAATCCTGGTTAGACAACAATGTGACATCCGACTTTCAGACGCCTCTGATCACATTTAAAAACCTGGAGGTGTTGAATGAATGGGCGAAACAGCCCGATACATTTTATCAAAACCGGGAACCCCGCAAGGTAATGCTCTCCGAACAGAATCCCAACTCGCGGGATTATTCGGAACGGGAACTGAATGAACAGACGGCCTGCCTGGCTTATGCATGGAAAAAAATGCAGGCCTGCAGTCAGATCGAAGCTTATATAGCCCACAGCTGGATCGACGCACATTTTGAGGGAGGGCTCAAAACCGGGTTAAGGAAATATCCGGATGATCCGTCCGGAAGAAAACCGGCCTGGTACGTTTTCAGCTCACTGGGGACAGACCGGGAGGACGGGGCCTGTGAGTTTGCAAAAAAAATAATCGGCATAAACGAATGGAAAGAGATTTATAACCGGTAAAACGAAGAATAATATGGACTGGAAAGCAATTTTAAGTAAAGAAGATTCGTCACTCACCGGAGATATACTTCATGATATTGCCGTCAATTTATCTTCAGCGTCCGGCGATCCTGAAAAAAACAGTCTGATGTATGGAGACTGGGGTAAGGTGATATTTTTGGTAAATTATTGGAAATTAACAGGCAATGACGTTTTCTATGACAAAGCACTGGAAATGATTGAGGATATTTATCCAGGCATTTTACAGGCTATTTATGTCCATGTGAGAAGTAACACCGTTCGTGACATGGATCTTTCATTCGAAAAAGGTGTTAGCGGCATTGGATGGAGCATAAACTACCTGATAAAGCATTCTGTTATAGAAGGTGATATTAACGGTATCATGGGATTAACGGATGCTAATATATACCGTCAGATGATTGAAAAGTTGCATGAATCCAATACGGAGAGCCTGAATATGGCTGTTGAGAACGGGAAATATGCCGTCTGCAGGGACAGCCGGTTATCAAAAGAGTATTTACGCCGGTTTATTACCGAATTTTATGAACTGAAAGATGAATATTATGAAAAATACCGGTCTGAAAATGAAAATATGCAGGATATAGCCAGGCTGATCCGTTTATTGCTTGCAATAGAAGATAAATATGATTTTGAAAAGACCGGCCGGTTAGCGGATTTGTTTTACGTGTTACTGCATTCGAAATTACAGGCTGAAAATGTCCGTTTAAAGTATCTGTATGCATGGTATATTCTGTATCAATCCGAAAAGTACCGTCATGATGCCGTTTCGTTCTTAGAAAACAATGCCGAATCACTGCTGTTTCAGGTCAAACAGTTGTCATTGAATGCAGGTTTGCAGCAGGGTCTTGTTTTTACCGCACATTTGGCCAACCGGTTTTATCAGGTTTCCCATTTGGATGTATGTAAGGAAATTAGCATCAACAGTTTCCGTTTTTTGCTGGATAAATACCGGTGTTCGTCCGGACAAAATAAAGTGGAAGCATGGAGTACGGCATCGCAAATGCTGTGGGGGGTACATCAAAATATGTACAATGGTTTGTCCGGTATTGGATTGTCGCTCATGGCGGCTATTTCCGATGCTGTTCCTTACTGGGATGGGTGTGTTGTTTAAATCGCAGTATTTGCCAATTGAAGATAACAGGCGTCATTATTCAACTAATGATTGATAAAACTGAAGCATTTTTTGACCGAATATCTTTGAAGTATACATCTTTTTATACCTTTTACGGCCGTTTTTACCCAATTTACGGGCTTCGTTGGGATGTAGCAGGAGATACAAAATCTTTTCGGCTAACAAGCCGGTATCAATTTCTACTTTGTCAGAACATTTAATAATTTAACTTTCGCAAGTATCACAAGCTGTTGATTGGTAATAAAAAAAGTAGCATTATGTTTTTATAAGTCACTTATATTTAGTAACTTTATGTTGCAAAACAAAAAACAAATGCTACACGACAAAAGTACTACATTTCTTTCAGAACTCAAAAATTATGGTTCATCCGGGAAATGCGTAATTTTTCACATGCATTGCTAAGATTTTGAGTTCAAAGAACTTTTGGTCTCTATATCCGTATGCCTGTCTTTTCATTGTTTTGATTTTATTGTTAATACCTTCCAGTTTACCTGTTGATATGTGATAATCATACCATGCCAATATTCCCCACTTATGTGCCTTTAGCGTATTTGCCAAGGTTGTAAGTTTGGGTATTTTGGCATGATAAGCCTGCTCTGTCCAGGCATCCAGTTCTTTGGTTGCCTGTTCCCTGTTTCCTTGCATCCATATTTCCTTGAGGCTTTCTTTCAGACAGTATGCTTTCATTAAAGGTTCATTCAATGTTAATGCATAGTCAAGTCTGGACTTGAATTGGCTATCAAAGATGTCTTTACCATTGCACAGTAATAGCCACCTGGTTCCTTTAAGCACTTTTCGTTTATTCAGATCTTTTTCCTCCCGATAAACACTTCTGCGTATTTCATCCAAAGCATCATTCATAAGTTTGACAGCATCGAAATGAGCAAA
>JAIRZR010000069.1 GCA_031267155.1 Prevotellaceae bacterium
TAACATTGACATTATCAGTCTTATCTAAAGAAAAACTGATTTTATCTATTAATGTGTTCAGTTCCCTGTCGTATTGATGCCATTGTCGGGATGTAATGTCGTGCGCCCATACAGAATTTTTGTCTGCAGAAGGAGTAATGCCTGCAGATAAAAGTTCGTCCGGGCCATTGCCCCTGCCTATGGCTAATCCCCTGTACAGATTGTTTTTGACATCAAATTTGTGTACAAGGGAATCAAGAGTAAATTCACTCACATATAAAAGAGTGTCTATTTGCATTAAATGCGTCGGTTTGCCCACAAAAGTATCATCGACTATATTACTTGTGAGGTACTGTACATTTTGGAATGATTTGTCATTGAATAAACAGGCATCTGTGATCTTGATCAGGTCGGTTGACTGGCATCCGGATAATAAGAGGATGCTTAAAAGCCAATATAGACTGGCGGAAATTTTATTTTTTGTAAACATGGTATATTTATTTTAAGTGATTCAGACAGATTGTGAAATTTTCATCTTCAATATGCTTTTTGACCTCCGGCGGCAAGTTTTTGCTTTCGAGGTCTTCGTATTTGCCGGGATAAAGGTATGTGATGAACAGGTTGTCTGCATAAAGGCTCATGTCGCTTATTTTGTCGGGCATCCCCATTGTGTATAATTTCCGGCTGTTCCGGTCGGCGATGTATGCTTTTATCCGGCCCCGGTCGCTCAGGGTACCCAGAATGTAGCGGTCGGTAATTGCTGCGAAATTCAGCAGATAGCAATATCTTTTCATTTCCTCCCGGTTCGCCTCGATGTCTTTTTTGTAGATGTCGGGCAGGTTTTTCTTTCCGAAGTCAATCCGGTATGTTTTCGTCAGGTTTCCTTCCGGCGAAATCTCATGAACATTATTGTCTATTTGCCTGTTGTACTGGATGCGGCCGTCGACGTCGATGAAAAAATAATACGACACCCAGATAACCTCATCTATGTATTCGTCATATTCCATATAAGCCTGTTCGGTATTCAGATCCCTGTCGGTCACGGCGAGTTTCATGGACGCGTTCTGTCCCCTGTTCCACGAGGCGAGGCCGAACAGCAGTCTGTCGCCGGGCAGGCATTTGAGGATATCAGCCTCGAAAGGTAATTTCCGTACGGAAACGAATTGCAGGTTTTTGTCGAAAACAAATACCCGGTCATTGTTGAACGTCCCGTCCATAAAAAAGATGTCGTCTCTTTCGTTGACGTCAAAATCCGAGATTTGAAGGTAATCCTCAGGCCCCTGTCCCCTTTGTCCCACGACTCCGACGCCCGCACCCGTCCGGTCGAAAACGAACAGTTTTTCCGTTCTTACGTCCTGCCGGCCCATGATGTAGATTCTGTCATTAATGATTTTGATCTTGTCAATCGCTTTGAACAGCAGCTCTTCATTTGAGGCATCGATGTTGATGTACGTTCTTTCCCGGACGATTGCATCCGGGAATTGCTCCACTTCCGTTTCGGAAAAAGACGTGAAGTCGATTATTTCCACGCCGTCCGACGTTGCCGTCCCGCCGTGATGCTGACAGCCTGCGCCGGGCAGAACCATCATGAGATACAGTAATAATTTCTTTTTCATAGTAATCATAATTATTTTTGAGTGAAGATTTCCTTTATGCCGGCGACTACGATGTCTCCCTCTTCCGTATCGTAGCCGTACAGGTTAAGATCGTTGTCGATGCAGATGTGTTGCAGTTTTCTGTCCGATACCAGTTTGCATACCGGATTGCATTCCCAGTCAAAAACATGTATGACGCCGCTCCTGGTATAGGCTCCGTCCGGAGTTCCCATTTGATACAGGCCGGAATACAGGGCGAATATGTATTTGTCGTTCGAATCAATCGAAAGATAGCCCCATCTTGTTCCCTGGGTAACGGAGAAGTTTCCGTTATTTTCATCGTAATCCGCATAAAACAGGTTATGTTCTCCAATCAATTTCACTTCACTTGTTTTACAGTCATAAACCTGTATGATACCGGCGTAATTTGTACACGCAGCCACTTTGCTCTCTTTGCGGTTTGTCGTCAGCCTGCCCCAACAGGCAAAGGCATGGACAAAATCGCTTATCCGTTCCTCTTTCTTTTCGGGCAGGTCGCCAGCCATGGAAACGATTTCGCCGTTTCCGTCCATAAGGGCAAATCGCTTTAATTCACTCATCATGCCCGTTGCGACGTGTGTCTGTTCGTTAAGGCGGGCCATGCTTAGCAGGAGCATGGGGATTTTTTCTATCAACACTTCCGGCTGGGCGTCTTCATGCAGTTTGATCACCGAATCAATATCGAAGTCAAATAAAGTTCGTTTTTGTACGTCATAAACTTCGATATGGTTATCATTCGGTATTACTTCAAAGCCCTGCAACAGTCGTCCGGGTCCCTCGCCGGTTCGTCCGAACAGGTAATTTTCCTTCGTTTCCCGGTCAATCAGCTGAATTTGGGTTTCCAGGTTTCTTTCGCCTACAATCAGGTATTTGTCGGATAATTTTAAATTCACGACTTTTCCCAGGTTTTCCCCAACATTCATTTCGCTGAAAACAATTTCCGTTTCTTTCGGAAAAGACTTGTTATTCCTCCCGCTATCCCCACAGGACAATAAACAAAAAAACATAACAATAAAAGATATACCGGACAGTTGTTTCTTATACCGCCTCATTCTCGTTTTACTTAATCTCAGGTACGCCATTGTCAAAATCATTCGTTTCATACTGTTAAAATGTTATCTGTTTCATAGTTTGTAATTTTATATCCCGACAAAGGTAATGATTATTTATTGCATAAACCGAATTTCATTTAAACACATTTTCATCAAAAACAACCAGATATGGATTCTTTTCCGTGTCCACCTCCGACATTACCGATAAATAAACATGCCTGTCGTGATAGCAGGCAAACAGTGCCGGGATAAATTCATTGTTTTTGTCTTCAAAAAAATAGATGTTTGCCGTTTTGTCGTGTTTGTTGTAAAATACGAAGGGCGTTTTTTGCCGGAAAGCGAACATGAAGCGGATGTTGTGTTCATCTTCACTGACAAACCGTATGTATGTAGCTGTTTTGTTTACATTTTCCGGGCGGTTTGTATAGTCTATCAAATCATAAACATCTTTATTTTTCCTTTCGGACGGAGGTATGGCATATTCTCCAAAATCAACATAATACAGAGGAATCATATTTTTATATTCCCGAATGGAAAAAATCGTGTCACACAGCATTTCCCAATATAGGATATGCTCCCCGTACTGAAAAAAATTATCATACGAAGTCAGCCCCGTATTAACTTTTCTGCCATCAACAACCTCAATCAGGCCATATTTGTCATCTAAAATGCTTCCTGCAGGCGTATATTCGTGGTCGCCCCGGAACATGTTTTTCCCCACAAACCGTCCGTCCGCTAAAGGATAGACGTCGGATAGCGAACCGGTGCTGTCCGGTATTTTTTCCACCGAGAGATATTTTCCGTTATCATCAAAACACAGTACTCGTTTTGTCATCTTGTCAAACACATAGATATATTCGCCTTTCACGAACATGCTCCCGAAGGCCGTATATTCTCCCGGCCCCTGTCCCGTTCCGCTGAGATTGAAAAGATATTTACCATTGCTGTCGAACACGACCACTTTTTCTCTTGTCAGAACAAATAATTTTTCCTTAAAAAACAGGATGTGCGCAATATCATATAATAACGACGAATCGGTTGTTTCCAATTCTATCATCCGCCCCATGCTCAAGTCAATAGATTTTGCTTCATGTATATTGATACGGACAGTTTCCACTTGAAGCGGCTCCGGCTCTTTACATGAAAAAACCAGAACGCAAAACAGAATAATATTGATTTTATTCATGCCTACTTTTTGCTTCATAATTTATTAATTTAAAAGTTTATGAGTTTTCTGTATAGAAAAATAAATTTATTTCGCAAAGAAAAAAGAAAATTATGCTCTGCTCAACAGTTGATTTTTTCTATTTCAATATAATAAAAAAGTCCTAGCTGCCGGTAAAAAGGCACAAACAGTTTTTCGGCTAATCGGGCAAATTCAAATAAAAAACCCGGCAACAAAGAAGGTTTTGACAGTCCGCCACTGAAAATATACAAAAAAGGAGTGTGATGTTTTATGCAATTAATTCTGAGGGCCGGATAATGTTGCTCGAAAATTTCCCTCTCCCTCACAAAATAAATATAAGGCAATGCCATATTGGCGGTACTAAGCGGACTGCCCTGTTTAATCTCCATTCCACCTTTCGTATCAAAATCTTCATGATGGAAATAAGTGTAAATAAATTGGCTTAAAAGACTGTATGCAGGCTCTATCATCACTATTTTTCCTCCACATATGAGCGTTCTTTCCGCTTCCTTCAAAAAAAGATACGGACGAGGAATATGATGGAATACATCCAACATCATGATGCCGGCAAGGGCATTGTCATCAAACGGCAAATTTTCGGCACTGCATACAATATCAACCGTTTCGAGGGGCAAAATATCGGAAGTGATAACTTCAGGAAAGACGTCTTTTAAAAATCCACCCCCGGAACCGATTTCGAGATAGTTGCCCTCAACGGAAGTTACCCTTTCAATCAAATGGCGATACCATCTTGTATATAATTTCCTCAAAAACGCTTTCCCCAAAATAATATCCTTATGAATCAATGTTCTTCTTGGATCATCCAGATCATAGGACATGGCTTCTTTAATTTTATTCATCATAGTTTTTTGAATTTATAATTCTGTGTGCAAAAGTAAGAAAAAACATCAAATAAAATCACTATCAACCGACTAATTTAAAAACCAGCCGACCTCTATCTTTTTGACTTCATTCGTTGTCCCGTTTTCGTTGGAACATGAAAGAAGTAAAATCAAAAGAAGTGGAATGATGTATATTAGCTTCATGTTTTTAAGTTTTATCTGTTGAAGAAACATGCCAAAGTCTGTTATTTGAAAGCAACGATACATATAACCGGATTAAGGTTGTCTCCTCTTGTTTCCAAGGGAATAAATGTGTACGAAGGCGCCGCAGTGCGTAAAACGGCATTTTCGTCAAAAACAATTTCTTTTATAGCGCTGTTGTTTGTGTTAATAAGCGTACATCCTGCTAACAAACATATTGCGCATAGTGTAATCAATTTATCCATACTGTTTTTTATTTTAAATCGGCTGATTATGGCACATCGTCAGCCATTATTCACATAATTAACGTACTATTAAAATTGCCTTCAAAAATAGACGATTATATCGGATTGTCCAAATAAAAATGATGAAAATTTCATACAAAATTTATAGAGACCCCCTTATTTGAGGTAATACTTCACAATTACGGGGTTGTCATCGTCGCCTG
>JAIRZR010000159.1 GCA_031267155.1 Prevotellaceae bacterium
ACAGCTTCGTCGAATCCAACCGTTTTTTGGGGTATTGAGTCTTGCTGTTCTTTAGATTCCATTGGAAAACCTCGGATTAACTCAAAAAGGCTATTTAAAGAAGAACTGTTTTTAAAGAACATGAATTTGCTGTTCTTTCTTCTTACATTGTACACATAGTCAACTGCTTTATATCGAATTTTGTGGTCATGTACTTTGAATACACTTTCCAAATTTAAAGTGCAATCCAATGCTTCTTCAGATTGCGAATAGACATAAGCAAAGGGTGGAAGACACAGATAAATTACAATGATCATTTTCTTCATCATTTCCTGTAATATTTAACATTATTTGTCATGTATGATGCATATTCAATGCAGTCCGGATCATAAACTCGAATTTCAGCGTCCCCACATTTTGCTTCAACTTTCGTTACTTTCCCATTTTTAACTTCTCTAACAATGGCGCTATGAATAGGCCAAATACCCACATCGGAAACATAGCCCCAGGATACCCATCTGTCTCCGGCTTTTGGTGCTCCGCTTACTTGTGAATAGCCTGAACCGCTAATGTCAGGACAATCATTCCAAAGAGGAAGATTCGAATCATAACAAGGATCATTTGAACTAAGATATCCCCATACATAGGCATGACAGTTGTAAGCGTTAGGATTCCAGTTGCCATCTATTATTTGGGGGGTCGCAGAAGCAGGATCTGCAGCATAGGTACAAGGATTATTTGACTCATTACCGGTTTTTAAACGAACTCTTCCCCCTTCATCTGCATATCTTTTTAGTAACATATACAGTTGCTTGGGGGCATAATACTTTCCTTCTTCCAATATTCGACCACTTAAACTGTAATACCCGGCATGGGCGTTTTCTTCGTTATAAAAAGAGAATATTTTGACACCTCCTGTAAAACGATTGTTTACATATGCAATCTGCAATTCTCTTATAGAATCATTCCCTAATGAATTTTTACCTTTATAGATTTCGAATGAAACTTGCTGACTGTTTCCATCTCGCATAAGTTTTATTTCAGCATTGCCCCAGTCAAGCTCTTGTTTTCCTGTGAACTCACTCACAATACCCTGTGAATTGAACCAGTTTTTAAAATCGGCAATTTCTAATGAAGAGTTATCTGTTTTTCCGATAACATCCACAATTAAATCTTCTTGCTGACATCCTGTCATAAAACAACCTGTAAATATCATACACAGTATGAATATTTTTGAATATATATTCTTTTTCATTTTAATGTAATTTATTTTAATTCTTAATCAATTTGCTACTCTATTCCAAAGCTAATTAACTAACTAACCTTTTGGATGACATGTGGCTTGCCGGAACAGGTGTTAATATTACGCCACACTGATCTTATGGAGGCAAGAGTTCCTTTGGAGTTTCATTTTCCAAAAGATTGCCTTGCCTGGGTTGTTTCTTATTAATTGGTTCGACATCCGTCCGGCTTTCTGACGCCGGAACGTTTATTCCATCTTCCCTGTCTATCAGTTCTCGCATTTTCTGTTTAATTGCATGGACAGTAGCGGAAGGGATTTTGACTTTTTTATCTATTATTTGTTGAGCCAAAGTTCGTGCTTCATCCGTACGTTCCGTGGCTGTGTAAAATTCTGTTAGCTGATATAACGGCATGAATCGTCCCGGACACATGCCGGCGGCAAGTTTATAATGCTTTTCTGCTTCGTCATACCTGCCTAATTCTTTATAATTGTAGGCAAGTAGCATCTGAACATCTATATCATTGTAATATCGAACGCATCGTTCAAATACCGACAGACTTTTCGCATATTCCTTTACTTCATGCAGTTCTGCAGCATGGTTGTAGAGGAACAATCCGTTTTTTCCAAGATACTTATACAAACTGTCGTATTCGGGCAATACTTCTCTTGTTTTCCCTGCTAATGACTGCTTTGCTACTGTGTTCCACCGGATTTCCGCTTTCATCAATGGAGCGACTGCAACCAAAAGAACGACTGCAACCAAAATCAGTCCTGTCCTTGCCATATTGACGATCCTGTGGGATGATACTTTGACGGGCGGACAGATCATGGCTATATTAAGAAAAGCTATCACCCAGGTGAACGGATATTTGAACGGATATGAAAAGCAGGACAGTACGGCCAGCGATAACAAACTTAACAGGGCAATAAACTTGATATACAACGGTTCACGAAAATAACAGCGAATAAGCAGGTAGCACAATAATGCAATACAAGCCATTCCGATAATACCATGCTCTGCCCATACTAGCAGGTATTCGTTGAACGGATGCAACACATTGTCGGCCAGGTCTGCATATTTACTCTCGGGGTGCGTCTCAAAATATTCCGCCTGATACAGCATATACTTTGCGTTGAATGTCCCGTACCCATGTCCGGTTAGAGGTTTGTCCCGTATCATGTCCCATGTACTGCTCCACACCGGAATCCGCCCATCGGCAGAATCTTTTTTCAGAAAATACAGACCGGTCATGCTTGCAGCTATGATGCAGACAAGCAATATCTTCATCTCATTCTTCCATTTGATTCCCGAATATTTGCTATACAGCAAATAACATAGAATCACAGCGAATCCGGCGATTATGGCCGCCCGTGCCTGAGAAAGTGTGATCACGGAAAATAACAGGACGGCAATGAGGATAGCAATATATTTGACGGTACGGGAAGTATCACGGGGAAAATAAAAGGTAAAGGGCAATACACAAACCAAGGCGGCTGTAAAACCGGCGGGATTGTCAAAACTTCCCGTTAGCCGGACATGTTTGGCAGATAAGAACAAACCGGGATAATCCAATACGCCATAACAGGCGAGGATTACCGTTAATATCACCGTGATCCCCAGGAAATATTTGACAGGGAAAATCACAGTCATCTGTTGAAAAAGAAAAAACAACAGTAACAGGCAAACGGCCTGCGTCATTAGCTGATAATTGAAGCCGGAAGCAAGATAATCCCTTAAAACAATCAGAGAACAGCATAAAAGCATCGGTATCAATACTGATTTCTGCGGGATATACAGGTTACGGTGAAATATCCCCGATATGATACCTGCTATACCAACGCCTGCTATCAGGCCAAACCATTTGGGCGTTATTTCCTGATTGACAAAATGACGGGAAGTTACATATAAAGTAACGCCACACAGAAAACCAAACAGTATTCCAACAAGTAATCTGTTTATGATGATGTTAATTGTTTCTTCTTTCTTTATCATGCCTTTCTTTATATTAATCGGGGTATTAATCGAACATCATCGCCAGTGAATCTCATGGTCGGGTGTAATGAAGAATATCCTGCCTTTCTTTCGAAGCGTAAGATTTTCTAAATACAGCAATGCCTGCAATGGTGCACGATATTGCAGTGAACCGTTACTTGTCGCTGTCTGTTTACCCAGTGACGTCCATCCTTCTTTCGTCCAGTAAAACAATTCATAATGATGTCCCTCGTATATAAACTGGCCTTCGTTTTTCGGCAGGTAGTGGATTTTACGAATCTGTTTCCGCTCTTGAAAATCAAGTCCTGTCCATGCTCCGCTGCTTTCAATTGCATTGTAAAAAGTAGTCACGTCACCATCAAATGCTTTGTCGCAGGTACTATTTGTATTTTTATATGCTCCCGGCGTACCGATAGATGTTCCTGATAATTTCTCTCCTTCCGAACCGTAAAATTCTATCTCGGAAACATTACAGTATGCATCTTCCGGCGATTTGTAACGGACATAACGATAGTTGGCCGGCATCCGCAATGTAACGTCGTTATAAAACACGTTGGGAATATGATTGATAGTATATAGAACCTTCGCATCGGAAAAGTCCGCTTGATTTGCCCCTTCGAATATACCATGATACATGCGTTGTATCCAGAAAGGCAGAGTGTTATCCGGATCAATTTTATTAAGATTCAACAGCGTATCCCGATTATCCGGAGAAAGAATCATCCTGTTTCCATCATTATCCAGCCAAAAAGGATCTCCCGCCGGCATTTGCCGGTTATTAGCATAATACATCGGAAAATAAATGATACCTCTCCCCATGGACGGAAAGATGCATGTATCTCCACTGTCCTTTGTCCACGCAACGGGATAGAACCGACGGTCCTGTTCAATGGCAAGATACACATACCCCGTTGGCGTCACGGGAGGATATTTGAGACAAACAGTAACCGTATCAGTACATTGGGCATATTCCGCCGATACATCTTTTATGTTTTTATGCTCCTCCAGCAAAGGCGGGATGTTCCTGTCTTCCGTTTGGATATTTTGTTGCATCGCAAACGTTTTACGGTAAACTTTTCCTTTCAAGTAGGTAGTATTATGTAAGGATCCCGGATGTGGTCTATACGGATTACTCTCTGCTCCCATAAAGGAAATATGATTTCCCGTACTGTCACGCACGGTATTCCAGGAATGTCCGGTTGGCCGGTTTATCCAGTGTGGCGTAAAATCGAATGTAACAGGTATGCCTAACGCCCTCATGCTGAAAACCGCTAACGCTGCCATGTCATCACACATTCCTCTTGCTGAAGTCATCAACTGTGAGAAATTCATCGGCGGAAAGTCTTTGTCTGTTCTAAATCTCGGAAGCAAACTATTGATGATACCACAGGCTTCTACCGATGTAGTTGCGGGCTTATTCAATACCGAATCCAAGTCTGCAAAACTGGCAAGGGCTTTTTCCCTCCAGTTTTCCAATGGCTCGACGCCCACCCGGTAAGGCAGGATTTCCTCACAGAAAGCGTCAAAAGGGATCTGTTTTCCCCACGGACGCTCCCGCCATACTTTGAAAGCCAGTTCTATATTATTAATCAGGTATTCGGCGGTCATACAGTTTATATCTTCCCGTATGACCGGCTCACCTATTTTGTACGTATCCAGCACTTTCTGCTTATCCGAAGAACTTGTCCACCGCAAGCGCACGGTTGCCACATCATTCCACGGGGCATCATAATATACCGAATACTTACCCGGCATGTTTAAAATCAGGAACTCTGCCGCACGCCATTTCAGGCTGTCGGCAGGTTCCCGGCTGTAATGTTTCAGCACTTTTTCCAGTTCCCTGCGGTTCTTTCCCGCCTGTTCAAGAACAGTTTCCAATTCATTTGAATACGGTTTTGAACAGGAAAACATGCATATGATCAATAAAAATAAATAGGTCCGCATATATCGAATTTTTTAGATTTATACTTAACAATAACAGAATTATCATCCCTTAAAATCCGTGAATCATTTTCGCTCTTTGACTTATTATGTCCATTTTTTATCTTACCTTTCATAGTAATAAGAACAGGAGAGTTTACATGTTGTACATATAAAAACAAATGTTTTTCGGTATAACCTGTATCCACCGGCTTATATTTTACATCTATAACTGTAGAATCTCCCTGCTTTATAATATATTGTCTG
>JAIRZR010000210.1 GCA_031267155.1 Prevotellaceae bacterium
ACTGCAAGCAAATGATACTAAGAACGGTAAGCTATAAAATGTATATTTTAAGTACATGATCTTGAGTTGAGATATTTTATTTGAACCGCACCAAAGAGGAACTCCTTCTTTGATGCGGTTTGAAATAAAAGATTACTGCTGCTTTTTGCGTTTGTTTCTCCTGTAATCAATTAAGACTCCACTTAAGAATGCAACTCCGCATATCCACAGATATCTAAAATACTTATTAATATTAAACTCACCACCTAACATAAAAGAAACCAGACAAGCAATGGCGGCAAGTCCAAACAGAGCCAGGATATAAATAATCCACTTGTATTTTTTATTTATCTTATCCATTGCTCTATAGTTTCTTGTATTGAGGCACCACATCCACCAGTTATTCCTCCGGCAATAGCCGCAGGCCCCGAAAGTGTCCCGGCTGTAGTAAGACCAGCCATGGCGCCGGCCATAGCCCCCCAAGCAGCCCCTCCTGCATCTGCGCCGACCACATCGCTACCTCCATTATCCCACCAGGAAGTCATGAATGCTGAACCGGTATCCCATGCTTCGCCAACTGCGCCCCATGCATCATCCCACCAACTTTTCAGCCTTACAGTCCCGGGGGCAACTAAGTTGCCATTTTTAATACTAAACCGGTTAAGTTCATCATCGCTATATAATGCAAGTAATTCAGGGCAGTTCAATGCAACCATCCATTTGACATGATTTTCTTTCCAATATTGGTATGAACTGAAAGCAGTGCTTGTTGCAGCATATATTGCAACAGCGTCTGTCTCAGACAAACTGTTTTTTGCTTTTTGATTTATGACTTCTAAATCCCTTTGAAAATCGGTCAAATTTTTATCGCCTCCACCTTTTGCTATGACAGTTTCAAGTTCTTCTAATAATTCTTTTATATCAGAATTTCTTAGTATTGCATCATTTGATTTTGTCAATGGCTTTTTCCATGCATTATTCAGAGATTCTTCACACAATTGAGCAGATGTATTAAAGTTTTCGTTTTTTGCACAAAAATCTATTACCGACTGTTTGGCCAATGATTGGTAATCTGTTTTATTGAGATTTACTTTATTGCCACTTTTTATACGAACAGTATGCAAATTCTTTACATCATTAAAAAAGCCTTCCAGTCCTTCATTGTGTTTTACTCCAATTTGACTGTAAGATTCAAAAATATTTTTTGCCGTAGAAGAATCGAATTCTTCTTCAAATTCAGTGCAACCCTGCAAGCATAGAAATGCTACAAACAGGCATATCATTGCCGGATAATTCAATTTTATTTTCGTATTCATATATATATTTGTTTTTTATTAAAAAATTGCTCTATAAATTTCTTCTTTAAGTTGTCATTTGTAAGATGACTGTAACCAAATTTTTTGAAAGGCGTTTGCACGTTCCTTTCCTTTTGTATTCTTGCTTTGACTGTTTCCGTCCGTCCCTGTCTTTCCCTCAAAGCATAAAGAAAAAGACATTTCACCCGGACACTCTTACGGAGGCAAGAGATCCTTTGGAGTTTCATTTTCCAAAAGATGGCCTTGCCCCGGTTGTATTTTGTTAATTGGTTCGACATCCGCCCGACTTTCCGACGCCGGAACGTTTATTCCTTCTTCCCTGTCTATCAGTTCTCGCATTTTACGTTTAATCGCATAGACAGTAGCGGAAGGTATTTTGACTTTTTTATTTACTGTCTGTTGAGCCAACGTTCGTGCTTCATCAGTACGTCCGGTGGCTGTGTAAAGTTCTGTTAGCTGATACAATAGCATGAATCGTCCCGGACACATGCCGGCGGCAAGTTTATAATGCTTTTCCGCTTCGTCATACCTGCCTGATTCCTTATGATTGTCGGCAAGTAGCAACTGAACATCCATGTCATTACAGTATCGAATACATTGTTCAAATGCCGACAGGCTTTTTTCATATTCCTTTACTTCGTGCAGCTCCGCGGCGTGATTATACAGGAATAAGCCGTTTCTTCCAAGATATTTATACAGTTTATCGTATTCGAGCAATACTTCCCTCGTTCTTCCCGCTAATAACTGCCTTGCAACAGTATTCCACCGGATTTCCGCTTTCATCAATGAAATTCCTGCAAGTAAAAGAGCAAGCAAAAGCAATCCTCTCCTTGCCGCATTGACTGCACAAATCCATCTTGCAGGAAATATAATTGTCATTTCTCTCTTTATCATGTCTATTTTTCTATTAATTGAATTATTAATCAAACATCAGCGCCAGTGAATCTCATGGCCGGGTGTAACAAAGAATGTTTTACCTTTCTTTCGGAGCGTAAGATTTTTTATATACAGCGATGTCTGCAACGGTACACTGTATTGTAATGAACCGCTATTTGTTGCTGTTTGTTTACCCAGTGACGTCCATCCGTCTTTTGTCCAATAAAACAATTCATAATGATGTCCCCCGTATATATACTGGCCTTCGTTTGTCGGCAGGTAGCGGATTTCACGAATCTGTTTCCGTTCTTGAAAATCAAGTCCCGTCCACGCTCCACTTTTTTCAATCGCATTGTAAAAAGTAGTTACGTCACCATCAAATGCTTTGTCGCGAGTGTTATTCGTATTTTTATATGCTCCCGGAGTACCGATAGATG
>JAIRZR010000217.1 GCA_031267155.1 Prevotellaceae bacterium
AATCTCCCGCCGGGAAGAGATATCTTTGCTGAAAAATCAAAACGGCATACGGTTAGAAACAGCTGTTTCTCTTCTTCCTTTTCTTTATTTGCATCCTTCACAGACTTATAGACAGTGTGCTCCTGTGTAGAAAAATCCAGTTCCAGCACTTCTTCCTCAATTATCGCAGATAAAAAGGACTTTGCTACCTTTTCATCTTCCATCATAAACTTGAATACTACATCGTATATCGGATTTGCTATATACATATTTCTTATATTTCTAATAATTTTCGACTCATATCCCCGTGTAATTGTACGGGCTAATTGCTTTCAGTTCGCTTTTAACGCTTTCGGAAACATCCAGCCCGTCGATAAATGCGGAAATGCTTTCCCTGGTGATTCCGGCATTGCCTCTCGTCAGTTTTTTCAATTCCTCGTAAGGATTTTTGTAGCCTTCGCGCCTCAGAACCGTCTGGACAGCCTCGGCAACCACAGCCCAGTTGCTGTCCAGATCCTTTCGGATAGCGCCGGCATTCAGCTGCAGTTTTTCCAGTCCCTTAATCAGGGATTTGAACGCCAGCAGGGAATGGGCAATCGGAACGCCGACGTTGCGCAGTACGGTGGAATCCGTTAAATCCCTTTGCAGGCGCGAGACGGGCAGTTTTGCCGAAAGATGTTCGAAAATGGCGTTTGCAATTCCCAGATTGCCTTCGGCATTCTCGAAATCAATGGGGTTAACCTTGTGCGGCATAGCCGACGAGCCTACTTCTCCCTCCTTTATCTTCTGCTTGAAATATTCCATGGAAATATATGTCCACATGTCCCGGCAAAGGTCTATCAATATGGTGTTGATCCTTTTGAGATTGTCGAACAGGGCGGCAAGATTGTCGTAGTGTTCTATCTGCGTAGTAGTTTGCGACCTGTCCAGCGCCAGGACATTATTCACAAAACTGTTTCCGAAGGCAATCCAGTCAACATTCGGATAGGCTACTTTATGCGCATTGAAATTGCCTGTTGCGCCTCCAAATTTTGCGGAAAAGGGTACTGTTTTTAACTGCGCGATCTGTTTGTCAAGCCTTTCGAGGAAAACTTTTATTTCCTTTCCCAGCCTTGTCGGCGATGCGGGCTGCCCGTGAGTACGCGCCAGCATGGGAATGTCCGCCCAGTCCCGCGAATATCCGGACAGGAGCGCTGTAACTTTCCCGATATTCGGATAGTAAATATCCGTCACAGCGTCTTTCAGGCTGCAGGGGATAGCGGTGTTGTTTATATCCTGCGAAGTCAGACCGAAATGGACAAATTCGAGATATTCATCCAGTTGCAGGACTTTCATCCTGTCCTTGATGTAGTATTCAACCGCCTTGACGTCGTGATTTGTAATGTTTTCGATGTTCTTCACCTTCTGAGCTTCGTCTTCCGTGAAATCAAGATATATCCTGCGGAGCTCTTCATAATATCGTGTATCAAAACCCTGTAACTGAGGTAAAGGCAATTCGCATAATGCAATGAAATATTCGATTTCCACAAATATCCTGTATTTTATCAGCGCATATTCCGAAAAATATCCCGATAACTCTCCAACTTTCGAATAATATCTGCCGTCTATGGGCGTTATTGCTGTGAGTGCATTGAATTTCATCATCCTGTCAATAATTATTTCCGGTGCAAATGTACATGAAATATTTTAATTTGCACACAGAACAAAAATCCCGTAATTTGCAAACGGGTAAAAATTAATCCTGAATCATCTGATGGAAATTATGAATTATATTGCGATGTATTGCGAAATTTCCCGTAAGGGTATCAATATCAATAGAAAAACCGTTTATCTCCCGTCACAAGCCTTTTAAGGCTTGCACGCGAAGTAAATCCCGAATTGTTTCTTTCAGTGTGCAACCCTTAAAAGGGTTGTGGCGCGTATCTCCCTGTTTCTATTGAGATTAGTATCCTACGGGTAATTTTGTCGTACACCCTTAGAAATATGTGTAAACACTTGTACCGTATATTCATTCAATTAATGTCTTCCGATACAGATATATTCCAGTCCGTTTTCGAAGAGTTCACCTTTGTCATATATATTTCTGCCGTCGATAATCAGGGGATGTCTCATAGTTTTTTTGATTACTGGCCAGCTCGGGATTCTAAATTCCGTCCATTCGGTGACCATCATCAAAGCGTCGGCGTCAATAGCGGCTTCGTATTTATCCCTGCAGTAAACTACGGGATAATCCATTTTCTGCTTTGCTTCTTCCATTGCAACAGGATCGTATACCCTCACGGTTACGCCTGCCTTGATTAACTGTTCAATCAGAATCAACGCAGGAGCTTCCCGCATGTCGTCGGTTTCCGGTTTGAACGACAATCCCCAGATGGCGACCGTTTTATCCTTTAAATCTCCATTATAGTATTGCGACAGTTTCTGGAACATAACGCCTTTCTGCCGTTCATTCACTGTTTCGACAGCTTCTATCACCTGCATGGCATATCCGTTTTCCTTAGCTATGTTTATCAGGGCTTTCACATCCTTCGGGAAACACGAACCTCCGTATCCGCATCCCGCATACAGAAATTTGGAACCGATACGGCTGTCCGATCCCATAGCCTTGCGTACCATATTCACATCGGCTCCAATAAGCTCGCACAGATTGGCAATATCGTTCATGAAACTTATACGTGTAGCAAGCATGGCATTGGCCGCATATTTGCTCATCTCCGCCGAGGGTATGTCCATGAATATTACAGGAAAGTTGTTCAGCAGAAACGGACGGTACAGACGCCGCAGAATATTTTCCGCCTTTTCCGATTCCACGCCAAGCACAACCCTTTCCGGATGCATGAAATCCCTTATGGCGGCGCCTTCCTTAAGAAATTCGGGATTTGAAGCGACGTCGAATTTTATGTCAAGTCCCCTTTTATCCAGTTCGTCCCGGACAGCTCCGCTTACTTTTTTGGCAGTTCCGACAGGTACCGTACTTTTGGTAACAATCAGTACATAGCGGTTCATGTTTGCTCCGACTGTACGGGCGACATCCAGCACATATTTCAAATCGGCGCTTCCGTCTTCCCCCGGAGGTGTTCCCACCGCAATAAAAACAACCTCAACATCATCCAGACACGAACTTAAACATGTATGGAAATGCAGCCGGTTGACCTGCATGTTTTTCAGCACCATTTCTTCCAGTCCCGGTTCGTATATGGGAATAATTCCCCTGTTCAAACGGTCGATTTTTTCACTGTTTACATCAATGCAGCTTACATCCAGCCCTACTTCGGCAAAGCACGTTCCCGTAACCAGTCCCACATAACCTGTTCCTACAATAGCTATTTTCATAATCTTTAAATTATCATTTAATGCGGGGGCAAATGTACATGAAAATTTTCAATATACACGCAAACGGATAAAAAGGGTGTATGACAAAATCCTCATAAAGCTGCAAGTAGATCAAAATTAAGCCGGTATCGTACTTGGGGAGAATTATAAATCAGGTTTTCCATGTGCTGTGAAATTGCCTGTAGGGTGAGGTGTCAAAAATCCGGTTATTGTTTCAAAAAATATTCGTTCAAAGTTTTCTTGAGGCGTAATAGCCCGAAAGGCTTTATTTTCATAACTGCAGGTCGCGACCTGCGGTTATGAAAATCCGGCTTTTCAAGCCGTTTCCCGGTATGAAAGACAATCTCACATCACAATTTATGAAGGGTAATTCATCAGAATTCCAGAAAAATAACAAGCCTGATCAATTTTCGCAAACCACTCTAAACCCTATTTTGATACAGTCCGAAAGCCACCAAATACTTTTTGGAGATTGCGGATCTGTTTTCAGCCATTCTTCCGTGCGGGAATAGTCTCTGCCTGCGACACGCAAATCCCTGGCGTCGGACGAGAAAGAGCCTCCTCTTACGACATGTTCCGTACCGTTTTCGGGACCTTTCGGGTCGCTTACCTTTTCGGGAGTTTCGGAATAAGCCGTTTCGGAGTACCAGTCGGAACAGTATTCCATCACATTTCCGAGCATACTTTTCAGACCGAAAGGATTCGGAGCGACTTTGTCTGCATGTTGCGTACGTCCGCCGGAATTTTCAGCATATATTGCAAAAGAATTAATCACGGCAGTATCGATGCCGAATATACTGTTCCAGAATCTGTCGCGCGTAAATTTTTTCGGACTTCCCTCGAAGAAATATGGCGACGCGGTATTGCCTCTGGCAGCATATTCCCATTCCGCTTCGGTCGGCAAACGGTATTTTTTCCCCGTTTTGATTGAGAGCCACTGGCAATATATCTGTGCGGCATAGTGAGACATTGTGATTGCCGGATTTTTGCCGAATCCCCAGCCCTGATCGACCTGTCCGTAAAAAGGAGTAGGCCCGCTGACCCCGTCAACCGCATTCCGGTTTTTCTCCATGACCATATTGGGATCAAGACGGCCTTCCGAACGGGTTTCCCTGAAAAAGACTTCGTAGTCGCTCCATACAACCTCCACCTCGCCCATATAGAACGGACTCAGGGTAACTTCACGCACGGGACCCTCGTTCTCATTCCTGTAGGATTCATTTGCGGGACTTCCCATCTTGAATGTGCCTCCCGGTATGGCAATCATGTTGAAAGCCACCGACGTGCCAGGCACCTTCTCGGTAAAATTCTCGAAACCTGTCAGTTTTGTTGCGGAATCGTATATTTCCCCTGTTTCGTTATCGTCCGAACCGAATGAAACACTGGCTTTGTGCGAATAATTGGGATTGTAGTGACCTGCGTCAAGGTGGCAGCTGATGCACTGCAAGTCCAGTTTCTCCCTGTTTTCAACATAATAGAGATGCGCCATGGCTCCCTCGCTCGAAAGTCCTGCAGTAAAGAGATTTTCGTGGCACTTTTCGCATGATTCGTTGGGAACGATCTTAACAGCATAGTCCAGGCGGCTTTTCTGCTGCCAGTCGAAGGAAGCGCTGTCTTTTGTATAATATGACCATATATCCTTGATTCCCATCTTCCCTTTTGCCGTCAAATGCCTGAATGAACCTTTGGGAGGCAGGTGACAGTCAACACAATGAATCACTACTCCGCTTTTCGTATTATGGTGCGAAGACTGTTGCCATGATTCGTCCGCATCCGGATGAATATGGCAGGACATGCAATATTCGTCGGTGGATGTATAGTCCATGAATCTGTTTCCAAAAAACATCAGCAGAATGCCGACGACTGCTCCCGCTACAAACCATGCACAGATTTTCCGTCTTTTTTTCCTCTTTATATCAGCCATTTTATCAGCCTTTTTAGCTTAATTTAAAATCTAAGTATTCATCGCTCCGCAAACATTAATCACTTGTCCGCTGACATACGAGGACAGGTCGGATGCAAGGAACACGCATACTCCTGCAACGTCGCCTGGAGTTCCGCCTCTGCGGAGCGGAATCTTTTCTATCCACGATTTTCTGATTTCCTCCGGCAGGGCAGCTGTCATTTCGGTCTCGATAAATCCGGGAGCGATTGCATTGCAGCGGATTCCGCGCACGCCAAATTCTTTGGCTACCGATTTTGTCAGGCCGATAATCCCGGCTTTCGATGCGGCATAGTTGGCCTGATTTGCATTTCCCGAAACGCCGACAACCGAACTCATGTTGATTATGCTTCCGCCTGCCTGTTTCCACATGATTGGCTGAATTGCTTTTGTGAAATTGAATACCGATTTAAGGTTCACGGCAATCACGGCGTCCCACTGTTCTTCCGTCATGCGTTTTACCGCTCCGTCCTTTGTGATGCCGGCATTGTTTACCAAAATATCTATACGCCCGAAATCCCCTGCGATTTCTTCAACAATTTTCTGCGTCTCGCCGAAATTGGCCGCGTTTGAAGCGTAGCCTTTCGCCTTAATTCCATTTGCCTGCAATTCCTTTTCCAGCTCTTCCGTTGCTTCGGACAGGACAAGATCCGTGAATGCAACATTTGCGCCTTCTGCCGCCAGTCTGAGCGCGATAGCTTTTCCGATACCTCTTGCAGCTCCCGTAACCAATGCTGTTTTTCCTGCTAACAATTTCATATTCATTATTTTTTATTTTAATTATTATTATATTTTTTTTGCAAATTTACATAAAAAGCCGGATAATCATAATTTACGGTTCTCAATTCCTGAATGTAAATATAAAATTCATCCCGAAATTCCATAATATGACAACTCCGATGGCAACTACTTTTGACACATAAAAATTCCATTTTAACCTGTCCGAAAGAATAAATACAATAAGATTATTCAGGATAAGCCCGACAACGGAAACGCCTATAAACGAGAAATATTCGGTAACAATCTGCGGCCGGTGACTTTCGAATGTCCAGATACGGTTCAGCATGTAATTCGACGAAGCTGCAAGAATAAAACCGCAACTGTTTGCAATATACTTGTTGAATTTCAACTTTTCCTTTATCAGCCAGGTTATTCCAAAATCAATAAGCATTCCGGAAAAACCGACTGCACAGAATTTTAAAAATTTTAAGATAAAAAACATATCAATCATTCTCTATTTTAGCTGACACAAGTCATTAATCTTTCATTTTTTTTC